>DATKXY010000158.1:0-8699 GCA_035528795.1 archaeon
GTTACCGGTTCAATCGCCGATATTGGGGACGCCAGGCGTTCCATCGTCTTCTAAATGCCTGTGCTTCAACAAGTACTACTATTACGCGAGATCAATTAATGTGTCCTAAAAAGCTACGCTGAGTAGAGTCAATAGTCCATAATTAAAATAAGATCAAAGCGGTCAAATTCTTAGGAATACCCATTCTTTTCTCTGGCTACGAGTCCAATGCAAAAAGCAACAAGTCAAAAAAGCTATGAACACAACAGAGGAAGATTCTGACAGTTTTTATTTTCAGTTTTGCAGACCGCTTTTTAGAAAGATTGAAAAGGGGATAATTTACCTGGTTGTTGGAATGCCTTATGCATAAATGAAAAATGTTTCCCTGTTCCTTGAATGGCAACTGATTTTTAAAATCTTTTTGGTTCAGGAATCCAGGTGTCTGGAATTTATTCTATTTTGGTCCAAATCAAGAAGAATATTTTTGGAGGAAATACTTGACATCTGAGAGAAATAATTTATACTTATAATAGTTACTTTCAGCACGAAACTAAGCTGTTGTTAATCATTTTCTTTATCCAATATTATTGATTGAATAATTCCTTTTTCCCATTCCACCTTTTAAATGAGATAAGCAAATTATGTCAGAGAGCAAAGATTCAATATACGGAAGAAAGCTTCGGATGGGCATGGTCGGCGGCGGCGAGGGTTCTTTTATCGGTCCGGTTCACCGCAGGGCGGCCCTGATGGATGAGCAGATCGAGCTGGTCTGCGGCGCTTTCGATGTGATAGCTGAGAAAGGCCGGGTTTTCGGGGTTGAAAAACTGTTTCTTGACCCCGCTCGTTCTTACGGCACCTACGAGGAGATGGCAGAGAAGGAAGCGGCCCTGAGCCCCGCGACCCGCATGGACTTTGTCGTCATTGTAACCCCGAACCACATGCATTTTCCCATTGCCAGGCTTTTTCTCGAAGCCGGCTTCCATGTGGTCTGCGAAAAACCGATGACCACCAGCCTTGAACAGGCGCTCGAACTTCGCAAAATAGTGCGGAAGAGCGGTAATGTGTTTGTACTGGCCCACAACTACACCGGCTATCAGATGGTCAAACAGGCCAAGGCCATGGTAGCCGCAGGCGAGCTCGGCGAGATCAAGAAAGTGGTAGTGCAGTATCCTCAAGGGTGGCTGCTCACCCGCCTGGAGCTCGAGGGGAATGCTCAGGCTGTTTGGCGTACAGATCCCAAGCAATCCGGACCGGCCGGCTGCCTGGGCGATATCGGTACACATGCGGCCAACATGGTGCATTATATCACCGGACTCGAGATTGAATCCCTTTGCGCGGACGTAACTACTTTCGCTCCAGGCCGAAAGCTGGATGATGATGTAAGCGTGCTGTTGCGCTTTGAAGGCGGAGCGCGGGGGATTCTCCAATCCAGCCAGATCCTTGCCGGAAAGGAGAATGATTTCAACATTTGGGTCCACGGGGACAAAGCCTCGCTCCACTGGCGTCAGGAAGCGCCCAACTACCTTCTTTTTGCGCCTCCCAAAGCACCGGTCCGGATTTTGAGCCGGGGCAACGACTACCTGGCGTCACTCTCCAAACTGGCCAGCCGTGTCCCACCGGGACACCATGAAGGCTACATCGAATCCTTCGCCAACCTTTACCTGGGTGCAGTGGACAGTATCCGTGCTGCTGAGTGCGGGGTAAAAAAAGAGTTAAGCCTCGATTATCCGGGTGTCGAGGATGGCGTCCGGGGAATGGCCTTTATCGAGACAGTACTTGAAAGCGGCCGCTCAAAAGAGAAATGGACTCCTTTCAAAAAATTTTAGCCGGGCCAGGCATGTTCTTGGTGGTCGCGGAGCCTTGACAGCCAGATAAAATTCAATCTTTGGAGCAGACTTTTATCATAGAAGTCTATTTATGAAAAACTGTTTCTGTTCTCAATCGCCAGTTTCATCTTCCCTTTGATTCCTTTTGTAATTTTGGGTTGCCGGGGAAAAACGGGCGCAGTACGGATAGCAAGCGGCGGCAATCTCAAAAACATATCCACTGTCGCTTTTCGAGGTCAGAATGGAGAGAAAATATTGCAGGTTGTAAATTCGAATGAAACAGACCTGGCAGCTGCTGTCAGTTATAATAACCAAACAGCAGCGGTTACTTTATCGGCTATAAGTATTTCCATATTTATCTGGCAATAGCGGGCAGAGAGATTTTTAGACTCAAACGTGCATTCACCATATAAAGATTGAAAATGATTTTTGAAACCGGGCTGAAGTGTTGAAATATGGGTCAACTCAAGAATGAAGGTTTAAAGGCCGGTTTCGACAGTAGTCTCAGGCTTGAATAACCTCTATCAAAGTTGATAGAGGGAATAGCGGATAAAGACATTTTTTACAGGGGTTTTCTTATGTCGGACAAGATGAACCGTCGAGAGTTTATCAACGTAATGGGAACTGGAACAGCGGCAATTGTATTGCCGAATTACATCACTCAAAGAACGGAAAAGGAACGGCCGAACATTCTATGGATAAGTGCGGAAGATCTTAGTCCCGACCTTGGCTGCTACGGATATGATCTGGTTCGGACCCCCAATATCGACAGATTAGCTTCGGAAGGAATCAGATATACCAATGCATTCACTGTCGCCGGTGTCTGCGCTCCGAGCAGATCAGCAATTATTACCGGGATGTATCCCTCGACAATCGGTTCTATGCATATGCGGACATGGATGGAGCCGAAGTATGTTGGAATTTATTCTCCGCCAGGGATCAATTATGAGTGTGTTCCTCCTCCTTATGTCAAATGTTTTACTGAATATCTACGGGCTTCTGGATACTATTGCACGAATAGAGCAAAAACAGATTATCAGTTCAAGTCGCCAGTTACAGCCTGGGACAGAGATCAAAATAATTATGGAGATTGGGAGGGAAGAGAGAATGGACAGCCCTTTTTCTGTGTAATCAATCATATGATAACACACGAAAGCAAAATGCGCATTCCTCTTGAAAAAGATCCGATCATTGATCCGGAAAGTATCGAGCTTCCGCCTTATTATCCTGACTCGCCTGCTTTCAGAAGAGACTGGGCCAGGAATCTGGATAATATCGAGACATTGGACAAGCAGGTAGGCGAGCTATTGGACAGACTGGAAAAAGATGGACTTGCTGAAAACACGGCGGTTTTTTTCTGGGGAGACCACGGAAGAGGTTTAGCACGGGCGAAACAATGGATATACGATGCTGGAATCCATGTCCCTCTTATAATCCGATGGCCAGGGGCAATCAAGCCTGGTACTGTTTGCGATGATTTGATAAGCTTTATTGACTTAGGCCCTACGGTACTTTCCATTGCTGGAGTAAATGTACCATCATATATGCAGGGACAGGCGCTTCTAGGTGCGCAGAAAGCCCCCCCGCGCGACTACATATTTGCAATCAGTGACCGGATGGATGAGACTTATGATACTATCAGGGCAGTGCGTGATAAAAATTACAAATATATCAGAAACTATTGGCTCTCCGTACCATATTCCAAGCACATCACTTATTCGGATATGATGCCTTCGATGCAGGAATGGCGCAAGCTCGACAAAGAAGGGAAATTAAAAGGACCCTCAAAGCTATTTTTCGAGCCCAGAAAACCGGAGGAATTATATGATATCAGAGTTGACCCACATGAAATCAACAATCTCGCAAATGATCCAGAACATCAAGATGTTCTTCAAAAAATGCGCAAAGTCTTGGAAGATTGGATGAAAGAAACAAAGGACCTGGGCCTGGTTCCCGAAGAAGTATTGATAGAGATGATGTGGCCTGGAAAAGTCCAGCCAAAAACTGATCTTCCCGAGATCAGGCCGGGGAGCGGAACCTATTCTAGCTCTGTGAAATTAAAGATTACATGTTCGACAGAAGGAGCTTCAATTGCCTATACGACCGAAAGCGGGGATAATCCACACTGGCTGCTTTATACAGGCGAATTAACACTTGATAAAAATGTTGAATTGCGGATAAAAGCCATACGCTATGGATATGCAGAAAGCCCGGAAGTTAAAGCAAAATATATAATTATGTCATGATAGCTGCTTGTTCCCGTGACCTGCTGACCTGCTTCCCAATTTCAGGTCCATTGATAATGCCAGTCTCAGGCGCAATCTGACACTGGATTATAATCCAGCCAAGAAGAATTCTGCCATGAGAAAGAGTCGTTATCCTGCGGACCCGGATTGCTTTTGCACTGTGTAAAAATGGTTAAAACAGGTCAAAATCATCTGTTCATACTTTTCATCTTGCGCAGCAGTTCCACAACGCTTTGTGTGAAAAGCCATTCCCCGTCCGGGGTGGCGTGAGTCACATCGATTTCATATCCCCCTTCAGGGAACGCCGTTTTTGTCGGCAGATAGCCGGATGAGCCATTGCAGTAGCCGACAAACAGGGTTTTCGGGTAGGGAGACATGTGTTTGATGTTTATGCCTATCTGAGTAAAGACTTCTGCTGAGGCGCCGGCAAGGACCAGGTCATTTAACCGGAGAAGGGAAACCCGGAAGGGGACTGCCGGTCCATGTTTTTCGATCTCAGATTCTTTGCGGGGAATATTTATCACCTTCTGCACTGTCTCGATTTCCACCTGGCCGGTTACCTCGAGATCATTGCAGATATCCAGTACATCGTCACCCAGGATAATCCCGAGGATGTCCAGATTAAAGTTGGTATAAATAAAGTCCTTCATGCACGTGTATACAGGCTCGACATCACCCGCCGCCCCATTGAGATACATCGCCGTTACGCCATTGCCCAACTTTTTTTCGAGATAGCGCGTAACCGAACCCGGCGCATCGCCGCTGATTTTCAGATTGTTCATAAATAAAGCCACTCCATGGCAGGGGTAATTGACCGCCACAGCCATTAAGGATCCGTCATATTTTTCAATCCTGATAACGCTGAATTCTCTATCGACAATCCCGTAAGGGTCTCGCGCCAGATACACTTTACCGTCCGGGTAAGTGGCGCGGCGATTTATATTCATAAAAGATCTTCCAAAACCGACACCGATCTTTGCGGGCACGAGAGTATTCCGCGCTTCCTTAAGTCCCTCGAGCAATTTGTCCTTGATCATCCTGGAGTACTCCGGATTTTTGCCGTTTTCTCCTACTCCAGGTGCGGAGTGGGTATGGGTAAAGGTCCATAACAACTGGTCTCTCTTGATCGGAGTCTCCTCTTCCATCCTATCGACAAAGGCTTCGTAATAATCATTCCCGGCACCGACAAGGTCGGTGGCAACAATAAACACCTGTTTCGAACCATTATCAAGGGCTAAAATCTTCATGAAAATATCATCATGAACTCCATCGGAAGGATCCTTGCGGGGGAAACCTGCCAACCAGAGCTTTGCCTTGGGGTCGGGAGTAATGTTTATTCTGACGACGGAAGCTTTAAGCGCACCTGCAAAGCTGTTGGAATATGAAAATAAAACTGCTGCGAATAAAGCTAATAACAACAACCTGCTTAAATAATTTATAGTCCGCATTTTTTCTCCCCTGTTAACACATAAGAATTATACTCTTTACTGCCAGATAATTTATTGGGGACTTCCTTTTCAAAAAATAAGGAATGATTCGCCGCAAAGCCTGTCATTTCTCATAATACAGGTTGTTTATATATCCCAGCACCCCGTTATGAAATATCTCCTCCGCTCTTTCATCAAAGGGCGTCGAGGTTGTTCTGACCTCATAACCTCCTTCGCTGAACGCCCTTCTCGTAGTAAGGTAGCCGACAGAGCCGTTGCTGTAGCCAAAATAGAAGGTCTCAGGAAATGGAGAGGCATCTTTGATGTTCATCGCTATTTCACAAAAGAGCTCACAGGGCGCGCTAAAAACCGCCAGGTCATTGATCCTTAAAAACCGCACAGGAACTTTTATTGTTGCGGCGCCCTCTTTTTCTGCTCTGACTTTATTTCTCGGAAACTCAAGTATTATGGCCCCTGTCTTCAAAGAAACATCCGGAGTGGTGGTAACCATTTTTTGAGCCAAAAGAATCGGGTCGCCGAGCATCTTCTCGAAATAATAAATATTGAAATGGTTGTCTTCGATAAAGTCGTGCCTGGTGTCATACAAAGGTCCCAGGTTTCCGGCGGCGCCATTGATATAAAGCATTGGGGCGCCAAATTTTTTCTCAACATAAGATGCTACTATACCTGGTGCGTCCCCGCTGATTTTTTGATTCGTGGCGTACAATGCCGTGCCATGCATAGCATAATTAGCAATCAGAGCCATAGGTGAACCGTCCGCTTTTTCAATCTTGATTATTCCGAGCTGACGATCCATTGGTCCTTCAGGATTTTTCCCGAGATAAACACTGTCTGGATATAATGCCCTTCTGTTCATATTGGCAAGCGCAATACTGCTCGTATAACCCAACTTTGCCGGAGCAAGGCTCGCTCTTGCTTCCTTGACCGCTTTAATGGCAGCCTCTTTTAACCACTCGGAGTATTTTCCATTTGTCTCTCTGCCAACCCCAGGACCTGAGTGAGTGTGAGTGGAAGCCCAGATAACCTGTTCAGGCTCGATCCCTGTCTGAGTTTTAAGTTTGGTACAGAAATCATCAAAGTAAGACAGAGGAAAGCCACTAATATCAGTCGAGATAAGAAAAAATTGGCTGGTGCCGTCATCCAGGCAAACGATCCTTAAATAAAGGCTGTCATGTACCTCCACAAAAGGTTTCCCTCTTAGAGCAGGTATTCCGTAACCGCTCAAGAAGACAGGATGGTCTGGAGTTATGTTAACCTTAATGCAGCTTGCCCTGAAAGTTCCATCTTCTTCTCGAGTGTAGGCTCGAGACCGTAAAAACAATGGAGAGGAAGAAAAAAGAATCAGAAGCCATAAGAAAAACACGTTTGTTTTCATCAGGAGCCCCCCCTTCTATGGTTATTGATGACTGATAGAGCAATCTAATAATGAATATATCGCTACTTTGTAAAAAATTATTTTGTACTTTGGCGGTTATAATACTCCATTGAAAATTTGAGAAAAATAATTGAACTAATTCCATGCAGCACAAATACAATAGTGGTAAAATTATAGCAATTTTTGTACTTTTTGGTTATAGTGGAAATATATGATCGATTGGGATTTTGTGAAAATTAAAAATTACTTGCCGCACGTAATTAATTATAGTAAATTCAAGCTAAAAGTAAAGAAAAAATTTTGTCTTATTTTTGGGGAGGGATGAAATCCTAAAGATAATTTTTCATTCCAGTGCCAGCTTGTAAGCGGGCTCGAGCGGGGAGCGATGGATATTTCCGAAAAATTGCTACGAGCAATAATATCCTGTCAGATTTTGCTATTAAATCAAAGTACAATTGTTCATCGGAAAATTCAGAGAGAGGCTTTTCTTTTTAGTTCTTTCTGGGATTTTTCGTCCAGGACCTTATTTTGAATATGGTAAGAAATAATGCTCAGCCGCCGCTTTATTTTGAAAATATTTTACCTGGTGATTGCTCTTTTGCACTTTTCCGGGCTTTCCGGTCTTAGGGCGAGCGACCTTTCCCTGGCATTTCTTTACCCTGCCGCTGAAAGGTACAAAGAAGACATCAACCAGGATGGTGTGTTAGATGTCTCGGACGCAATAACCTTGTTATTGCTGGGTGTCAATATCCCCGATAGCCCCAAGGCGGACTATAACGATGACGGTGTTTACAACATCCTTGATGTCGTGAAGCTTTTAGTTAATATCAGGGACAAAAAACTCACGCTGTTAAATCCCCTGGACACAACATTAACCGATTCAACGGCCATCGACACCACAGCTACCGACACCACGGCGACCGACACCACGGCGACCAAGACGACATATGTACTTAGTGGAATGGTTTTCTGCGCGGAAACGCCCCTATTTAATGTATCAATGATCATGCTTGGCGATAAAGAGGCGACTACTCATACAGATGCTGCTGGAATGTACTTCTTCCAAGTTCCGAATGGGCATTATACGATCGTACCGAGCCAAATCGGAGGATACGCATTTAATCCAATCTCTTACGATGTTATAGTTTCAGGAAGCGATGTGAAATACCTTAATTTCTTTGTTTATGGCTATGAAAGCCTGCCTGGTTATTAATTTAAGATTGGGGACCGGCAATATCTATTCGACTTCTGGTGTGTTTATTAATTTACCCAAATTGTATGTTTTAACATGCCGAAAAATATTTGTAGACCCCAGGAGAAAGCTCTCAAAATAATGTGAACATCAGTTAAAACGGGAAAATATCAGGCTGCCTCGATCAAATAATTTCTAAACTCGTCTCGCACAGCCCGCCATTGTATTAAACGTTTAATGGAATAACCTGCGGTTCAGGCGGCGACATACCTGCTGCCTGAACCGGTTTGTATTAGTGGCCCTCCAGATTTTCCATCCACAAAAGTGTTAATCTCTTTGTTTGGACAGACCCTCTAAAGTTAAATGCCACATAAACATATGCGTAGAACTTTGTTTGCTTAAGTCTGCTTAAAGATCTCTGCAGTGGATATATCAAGGTATAGGTTCTTCAAAGATTGTTTTAGACAATTAAGGAGAATCTATTTATAGTGGTAATCATAAGACCTTGAAATCTTGGAATAGTAATGGTGAGATTCTTCGGGAAAATGAATCGGCTGAAATATGAAGTGCAACTTCGCAGTATCAAAAGTGGCGCAAATTAACATGGTTTTAGCAAATTAAGAATGATTCCTT
>DATKXY010000159.1:0-30850 GCA_035528795.1 archaeon
TTAAATTGAACGGTTGGTTGTTCACACTGTCTGCAGATCGAGAGAAAAGCATGGCTTTCCGACGCTGGATAAAAATAGCCGCTTTAATGTTTGTTATATTCGCCCAGGCCTCATGCAGTGCAGCTTCCAAGAGGACAAAAACCAGAATGGTACCGGTTGAGTCCGCTATTTTGAATTTACAGGCAGGCCTTAAAAGTTATCAGATCGGAGATTTTGAAGCTGCCGGCCAGGTGTTTGACAGTCTTATTCAGAGAGCCGCGCCGCATGACAGCCAGCTCGTTTTTCTAGCCCTCTACTACGGGATCCGCTCCAGGCTTGAGACCGGGCGCATTTCCTCGGCTGATTCGCTTTACGAGGCTTCGAGCCATCTTGTCCCCGCCAGACAGCGGCTGGACCTGGAAGCTACCCTGGGCCGTGATGTGTCAGCCGGAAAGGAGCAGCTCTTTTCCAATAAACCTCGCTTGATCGCCTTTAAGCTGGGTGTGGTGCTGCCATTGAGCGGAAAATTTGCCGAATTCGGAAAGGCGATCCTGGAAGGCATTCAGCTAGCGGTCCAGGAATACAACCAGGGGCAGCCAGGCAGAAACAAGGTTTTATTGGAAACCCTGGATGATGAGTCCAATCCTGTGCTTGCAGCGACCCGGGGGAGGATTCTTGCTGCTGACAGCCTGGTGGCAGCGATTATCGGCTCATACGAAAACGAGACTTCCCTGGCGCTTTCTCTGGTAGCAGCGTCAACAGGAATACCGCTTATCTGCCCGACCGCAGATGCGCCGGGTCTGGATAACTTGGGACCGCTGGTGCATGTGCTCAACCGTACCGAATCCGAAATGGCTGCCAAACTCGCTGAATTCTCGGTCAACGAGTTAGGACTCCAGACTTTCAGCGTGTTCGCTCCGGATGACGAGAGAGGAAATCTTTTAGCAGGCAGTTTCGTATCCGGAGTTCGCGCCGCTGGCGGAGCGATGGTATTTGACCAGCGTTATACGAGCCAGACCAGTACGTTCGAAAACCAAATGAACCTGCTCAGACGGTATCTTCCGGACGCCCTTTATTTGCCTGCTGAATCGAATGAGATCACCCAGCTTGCTTCCCAGGTATTTTATTTCGGGCTTGGCCCGCTGCGCCTTCTGGGCACTGAGCAATGGAACTCGGAACGGGTGATCAGGCTGGGCGGAAAATATGTTGACCGGGCAGTCTTTGCCAGTCCGTTTTATGAAAACGGAGAGGGTTTGCGCTGGAATGAATTTAAGGACCTTTATGAGAGGACTTACCGCAAGCCGGTTAACCATTACTCTGCTCTCGGTTATGATGCATTGGGTCTGTTTGTCAGGGCCGCCGGCCAATTTCCGGCAGACCGGAGACTTCTGGCTGAAAATTTAAACCTCACGGACACCTACCAGGGAGCCGTGGGAATTTACACAATCGAAGCTGATGGCAAGGTCAAAAGAAAGGCCTTTATCCTTGAGCTCTCCGAGGGCAATGTCGTTCCGGCCCGGGCTGAAGGGCCAGAGATGAATCAAGAGAAAACCGCCCCGGACAGTTCCTCCCCGACTATAGCTCCTCCTGGTTCCCGGTGACGTTAACTTGAACGTGGAGACATTTTTTGAGTCAGGAAAGACCCTTTTTATCAGTAGTTATTCCCGCCTATAACGAGGAAAAACGTATCGGGAAGACCCTCGAGGGAATGCTTGAATATTTTAAAAATAAAGGCTTTTCGTTCGAAATCCTGGTGGTTGATGACGGCAGTACGGACAAGACCGGAGGAGTGGTCAAGTCTTTCAAGAATCCCTCGGTCAGGATTGATTTAATCAGCTATCCTGAGAACAGGGGTAAGGGTTACGCCATAAAAACCGGCATGTTGAAAGCCAGCGGCGAATATGTCCTCTTTGCCGATGCGGATATGAGCACCCCGGTTGAGATGTTCGAACGTTTCGAGCCCTTCCTGGCAAAGGGTGCGGATGTGCTTATCGGCACCAGGAAAACGGAACGCGCCTATGTCGGTAAACATCAGCCTGCATACCGTGAGAGCATGGGCAAGGTTTTTACCTGGCTCAGTAATCAGCTTTTCAATCTTCAGGTTTCCGATTTCACTTGCGGCTTTAAGTGTTTTCACCGGCGGACCATAGAACCTGTTTTCGGCAGCCAGAGGATTTTCGGCTGGGGCTATGACACGGAGATTATCTTCATTGCCCGTCATCAAGGCTTCCATATCCAGGAGGTTCCTGTAAGCTGGTTCAATGATGAAGCTACCAGAGTGAAACTGCTGAAAAATGTGTTTACCTGTCTGGCGGAGCTTTACCAAATTTATCACAATAACCGTAAAGGGCTCTACGGGTAGTGTTAGCTTTACCTCCATCCAAACCGCGTCGTACTAAAAAGAAAAGGCCCTCCGGGCAACAGGTCCAGCACAAAGGCATAGAAAGCATTTATCCCGCCCATTTGACGCCGTTTCTTCCGTATGCCGTTTTAACATTCCTGGCTGGCGTCTTTTTCTGGAAAATCCTGACTCCTGTTGAAACCTCCCGTTATTGGCTGTGGGAGGATTTCCTCTATCAGAATTATCCCTACCGTGTATTCGCTGCTACCAGTCTGGCCAGGGGAATTTTCCCTTTCTGGAATCCCTATGTTTTCGGCGGGCAGCCTTTTTTCGCAGATATCCAGACAGCGGTGCTCTACCCATTTAACCTGATTCAGGCGCTTCTTACCCGCGGCGATTCTTTAAACCCCTATCTTGTTGAACTTATCGAGATACTGCATTACCTCCTGGCCGCTGTTTTCACCTATCGTTTCCTGCGCACCTGCAGGCTGGTCCGCGAGGCCTCCCTTTTGGGAGCGGTGACTTTCGCTTTCAGCGGCTTTATGGTGACACACGTGATTCACATGAATTTCATCTATGTTTTTATCTGGCTTCCCCTCGTTCTTGAGACTTTCGAGAAGGCTCTCTCAGGCCGCAAGTTCAGGTATGCAGTGCTTTGCGCTGTCTTTTTAGCACTCAGCAACATGGGAGGCTATCCTCAGTACAGCCTCTATATCTACTACACACTAGCCCTTTACTGGCTTATTTTCGAGCTGGAGCAGCGCCAGGGGAGTGAGTGGTCACTCAAAGGGGCCCGGAACAGGCTGCTGTGCCTGGCTTTCGTAACAGTGGCTGCTCTCGGTTTAAACGCTTTCAGTTATCTCCCTGCTGCAGAGCTCGCTCAATATACTCCCCGCAGCAGCATGAGTTATGTGGATTCGGTTGAGCATTCAATAAATCCGTTTTTCCTGGTCAAACTGTTTTGCCCCACATTTTTCGGAATCCAGTACCCCCAGCTAAGAACTTACTGGGCCGGGCCCCACGGCGCTTTCTGGGAAACCTGTATTTTTGTCGGCGTGCTGCCTCTGATCCTGGCTCTCTGGGCGCTGCGCGCTTTCAGGGTCAACCGTCACGTGCAATTTGCCGCTGTTATTGCAGGAATAAGCTTATGGCTTGCCCTGGGGCAATATGGGCTGTTGTATAAGCTCTTTTTTTACTTCGCTCCCGGGTTCGACCGTTTCCGCATCCCGGGACGTTTTTCAGCCCTCCTTTCCTTTGCTCTGGCACTCCTGGCAGCGCACGGCTGGTCTATGCTGATAGCCTTGCGAAAAGAGGTCAGGCGGAAATATTTTCAGAGCGGTATTTTCTTTCTCTCAGGGACGATTTTCGCTCTGGCGCTCCTGCTGCTCGCTCTTTTGCACACACATGTCTTGGATGGCTTTGCAGATGGGAAACTCGCCGAAGCCCCGATCAAGGAGGCCGCAAAAACGGCCTGTCTGGTCTCCCTGGCCTGGATAGCCGCCTCGGTTGTTATCCTGGCCATTACCGGGACCCTCTCCAGGGCCTGGGAAAAAAGCCTTGGGGTTCTGGCGATTCTGTTTGTGTTTGCGGAACTTTATATATTCGGAACTCCCTTTCTGGAAGGACAATTATCCCCGGCCGATCTCTATCAGCAGAACGAATTTGTCAGGATGTTCCAGGAAGAGGGCAAAAAGGAGCTCTTCCGGATCAACGCCCGCTCTCTGGAGCAGCCCGGCATAATGCTTTTGCGAAGAAACCAGGGCAGCCTGGATCGCCTCTTTCTGATCGAGGGCTACAATCCCCTCCAGCTCAAGCGGCGGCTCGGAGAAATAGAGGTCGGGCGAAGGTTTGACCTGCTGAATGTGAAATACAGAATCAAGGTGGATCTCGAGCGCGAGCTCGCCGGTTTCTCAATCAACCGGACATATCTCCCACGGGCCTTTATGGTCCATCGCTGGCGGGTTATCCAGGAAAGTGAAGAAATATTGAGCGTGCTCGACAGAGCCGATTTCGACTATCGCGCGGAGGCGATTGTCGAGAAACCGCCCGGCATTGACAGTGCTGAGCCAGGCGGCCATATAGAATCTGAAATAGAGATTACAGGTTACAGCCAGAATGAGATTGTTATCGAGTCCCGGAGTCGAGAACCTGGAATTCTGATTTTAAGCGAATGGTATTATCCGGCCTGGCGGGTTTGGGTGGATGGGAAAGAGGGGGAGGTCTTGCGCACGGACCACGCCTTGCGCGGTGTGGCTCTCCAGCCCGGAAGCCATATAGTTCGCTTCGCTTACCGCTCGAAGACATTCCGCCTGGGAGCGACAGCAAGCCTTTTCACCGCGCTCTGCATCCTGGGAGCTTCTCTGGCTTTCCTGCGGCGAAGGCGGTTTTAGCATGGCTTGAATCATTAATTCAGACCTTTGAAAAAATCACCGGTTAAAGGATAATATTCGATCTGCAGGGGCGGTTCGCGAAGTGCCCGCCTGCGGTCCCGAGGCGTTCGATTACTTGAATCCGTCTTTCAATAAATTTTAATACCCTTTTTAAATTTAGATATTGTGCACAGGAGCGAGGCACGCCTCGCCCGTGAGGTAAGTAAAATAGCTCACCAGGAATTCGGTAATTATACGGAGAGAAGTGATGAGATATAATACCTATTACGAGCAGGCCTCTTTAGGTTTCGCTGGCAAGTTCACCCGGGGCGTCAAATATCTTATTATTGTTTGCACGGCCTCTTTCCTCGTGGGCACGTTTTTCGAGCTGGCGCACAGCGCTTTCTGGATCGACGCTTTCGGGCTGACACCCCGGATGATAAAGAAATATTTCATGATCTGGCAGCCGGTCACTTTCATGTTTCTGCACGGCAACCTCTGGCACCTGCTGTTCAACATGTTCGCTCTCTGGATGTTCGGTAGCGAGCTCGAGCGAACCTGGGGAACCAGGGAGTTCCTGGTATTTTTCTTTATCACTGGCCTGTGTACAGGGTTGCTCTACCTGATTTTTGCCAGCGGGCTGCCGCTGATTATCAAATCCGGCAGCCAATATCAGACTCTTATCGGCTCAAGCGGCGCGATATTCGCCATTCTTGCGGCTTACGGTCTTAGTTTTCCCGACCGGACTATTCTGTTCATGTTTCTTTTTCCGATCAAGGCCAAGTGGTTTGTCCTGCTGATCGCCGCAATCGAGCTTTATCTGAGCTGGGTTCCCTCCGGAGTGTCTCATTTCGCGCACTTGAGCGGCATGCTGATCGGCTATATCTATCTGAAAAAGGACTGGAACTTTTCCAGGGTTCTCGATAATTATTATGACCGGCAGCGCCGCAAAAGAATAAAGCTCGTGGAGGAGGAGAAACTGACTGTCCAGCGGGAACGCAATGAGGTGGACCGGATACTGGACAAGATCAACGCCCAGGGAATACAAAGCCTGACCCGCAAAGAGATGAAAATACTTCAGAAAGCGAGCGAGCGGAAAAATAAGGGATAGAGCGGCTTGGCCTATGGAAAACAGTTATCAGTGAGCACGCGGGTGACCCGGGAGAGAAAATAGTCGGGGTGTCATTTCAATCCTGGTCCGGTGGTTCAAAAACAACATTCAGGTAAAATTATATCTTAAACTCCCTGATTGTCTTAAACAGCATCTCGATATTTTCAGTCGGAATATCATCCATTATCTCATGATCCGGAGCTGCGATATAACCGAGCGGGCCCAGGGTTTCGATAGTCTTGGTTACCTCTCTGCGAACCGCTTCCGTCTTTTCAAAAGGCAGTATCCTCTGGGTGCTTATGCCTCCATGAAAGGCGATTTTGTTTTTGAACCTGCCCGCTAAAATTTCAGGGGCCATCCCGACGGCGCTCACCTGTACCGGATCCAGTACATCCACATCGCATTCAATAAGGTCGGGAATAATATCTCCGACTGCCCCGCAGGTGTGATACATCACTTTCAACCCGAAGCCCTTTGCCTGGTCTGCCAGCCTTTTGAGATTCGGCTTGAAAAACCTGCGGAACATGTCCCGGCTGATGAACATGGAATCCTGAATTCCAAAATCACTGCCGAAATAATATAGATCCAGATACCTGCCGCACGCAGTCAGATAGGCTTCGTTCAATTCGAGAAAGCAATCCGTGATCCTGTCCACCAGTCCTGAGATAAGCTCCGGATTGCTGATCAGGGAAACCAGATAATTTTCCTCTCCCATCATCGATCTGGAAATGGTGAATATGCTCGCCCAGACACCGCCGTATACGGCAAGGCCTGTCGAACGGGCGAGCCTGGCCTGTCTGAGGCTTTCTTCAATGTCGATAAAGCTTCGGTCAGGCCATTTGATATGCTCTAGATCATCCACCCTGGAGGCATCCGCCAGGACTGGCCCGATAACGGTTTCTGAGGATATGCTCCCATATTGCACTCTTTTAATTTTGTCGCCGAAAATATCATAAAAAATTCCTTCTTCTTCCGGCTCCCTGAAACAATCTTTTCTGTATGGAACATCGATATTTATCGCATCGGCATCGAAATAAGAAATAAGATCCAGGTCTTCTTTAAGCTCTAACTCCTTTTTCAGCCTTTCTTTTACGGGTGTCTCCGCCCTGAAAAAGAACGGTATTCTGTCGATATCCTTATGTTCGATCGTTCTCAGCACCCGCTCCCTGTGACTTAATCCGGCTGCCATATATTTTCTCTTCTTATCCCGAGATTTAGTGAGGGCTATTCACAAAATACCCAGTCGGGCATGGGTGCTCGGATATAGACAGGTATTTGCCCAGCCGGCGCAGGAGGGGGGTGGCGGCTGTGCGACTTCAGTCGCACAGACCGCTGCGCTTTCCAGCGCAGCGGTGCGCATTTCATGCGCCCGCCACCCCAGGGCTTCGGGAAATCTCCCCTGATAACTTATTTGTAAATAGTCCGGGCTGACATGGGTCGGACAGGTCAACCCTCGGCCGGATCCTTTTTCATCGAGACCCGGACCGCTGTCTTTTACCCTGCTTGAGACCTCCGAACTCCCTCGAATCGCTCTCAAATCAAGCAGTCTTTTTGCTCGCCGACCTTTATCAGCTCTATTTTCGACCTGTCGCTGACCCCCAGGCCGTAACGAGTATCGGCCAGGGTTACATGCTTGGCTGGTGGATTGAGCGGCCAAGGGCTCCCCTTGAACAGCCCTCTTTTTTTGGTAAGCAGCTCGGCGCAGACCGCATCCACGGCAACCGGGTCCTGGCTGACAAACAACCCGCCGTAGTTCCAGAGATAGGCCGGGTTCATCTGCGGACCTCCCTCAAAAAGCGGGCGCAGCGCATCGATTATCACCAGCCGCTGCTTCTCCCGTATCGGCTTGATTGCCCCTAGCATCCCAAGATCGGCGCAACTGTCCTTGTGGAAAGGGTAGGGGGTGTCGATATCCCGCACATTGATTCTGGTCACCGCTCCGCACCAGTTCTTAAGCGCGCCGCCCACGCCTGAAAGCCAGTGGCTTTTCAAACCCGGAATGTTGATCAATGCAGTCGCTTCATCTGTTATAATGCGGCTCACTGCCTCGGAGTCGTAACCGTAATGCTTCTCCCTGGTGTAGGCTCCCTCAAGACCGATTCCGGCATTGTCGCGGTCCCAGACGATAATTTTCTCCTGTTTGACCCCCAGAGCGATTAGGAAAGCAGTCAGTGCCGCCACCAGTTCAGGGTTTGTCGCTGTCATCATCACGCTCATCTTGACACCGACCGTATCCTCGGGTTTCACGAAATGTTTCAGGGCATCTACTGCGTTCTTTTCGCCTGTATAGGCGCACAGAGCTTTTTCAAGAAGCTCGCTGAGCACCTTCCGGTCTTGTAGGGCTTCATTTTTCATGGCGGCCTGTTCCCGGGCCAGCACCACTTTGACTCCAACGGTATCTTTACTCGCTTCCTCCCCGCTCAGCCTGGCGGCGCCGGGTATGCCAAAACCCAGTCCCACAGCGCCTAGAGTCCCTTTTTTTATGAATTCTTTGCGGGTTATCGAGCCGGATTTTGATAGGTCAGACATCAGGCCTCCTCCTGGTGAAATCTTGCAGAATTATTGGTTGAGTTTTTCTTCCAGGTTGCGGATCCAGGTTGATTCGGCTTTGCCGAAAACGACCAGCAGCTTTTCAGCGAAAACAGAAAGGTGCGATAATTCCCGGCGGGCAGCCTCAGGCAGTTTATCCCTGCTGCGCACCAGATTTTCAAAGCCGGCTTTACAGGCCCTCCCGGTTGGGTAGCGGATAATGAGACACCGGATGATCCGGCCTGTCTCTTTGATCCGATATTCAGCACTCACCGCCTCCACCTCTGGACCCAGGCCCAGGAGATTCTTTTCCCCTAAATAGACAAGACTGTTCAGCGAGTTCTGGGTGTGAAAGTAACAGACACTCGAGGGGATACAGCCCTGTACGGGAAGCAGTGAAATGATCTCCGGCCTGTCACTGGCTTGTGGCCCGGGCATGGCAGCGGAGATCGATTTGCCGAAAGAGAGAAGAGCATTCTTCAAGCCTCCGGCAAGGTCGGAATCCATGATCCTGACGAAATAGGGTCCCTGCCAGAACTGCAACAGGTAATCCCCTAAGGCCGCATCCAATCCTACGGAATCAGGGTTTTCCCCGGCCCTGTCAGAGGAAAAAATGCCATAGGCGTTCGCCGGGCTGTTCATTAAATAGATTTCCGCTACTATTGGAGACCGGCTTTGTTCAAAGATAAATTCGCATACTACAAGCTCTTTGAAGCCATATCCCAGATAACGCTCAGCGCCTCCGTTAAGATAATCATGGAGGTTTTCGCTTTTGTAACTGGATCTGAAACCTGTAGGACTAAAGCCCGGAGGCGGGGTTTCGAGAGTTGCGAGAACCTCGGGTGCAATGTTTGAGATCATTGGTGCCCCTTGCAGGCTGATAGCTAGAAACAGCAGGAAGACAGATCCTAAGCGCCATTTAAAAGGCAAACACATCTACTCTGCTCCTGATAATTAGCTGGCTGGAAAATATTTTATCTGCCACTTCACCTTCGCTTTTTTTAAGGTTTTTTGCGAAACATACCGATCATATTAAAAGCTATGCTTTTTGAATGTATCAGTCAAGAACGAGAAAAAGGAATAATAATTGCATAGAAAACCAGTGTGAACTTTATGCTTCAAACGAATCTTTCGAGGTAACAATAATGTGCAAGCATAAAAGCCTGGTCTATATCGGCAAGCAGCAGTTGCTGATCAAGGGCGAATATCTAGCGCTGTTCAATTGCAAAGCGTGCAAATCCACAGTATCGATAAAATTGAAGAAAAAAATCCGGGGGATTGAAAAAAAGCCGGTATTGCCTTTATAACTCATGATCTCTGAACAGTACTGAATATCAAGACTTCTATCGGGCTCTGATTACTTTTTGCCTGAAGAAGATCGTTTTTCCGGGTGCATTTAACCTGTTTCAAAAAAAAATTGGTAATGCTGATTATTAAATAACAGTTTATCAAGCCACTGATAATTTATCCTATTTCTAAGACTGGCAGCCATAAGGAGCGGAACTTTTTACTTGATTGATTGTAAAATATTTATTATAATTTTTAAGTCATTATCAGAGATAATTCCCATTTCCCACAAGAGGTTCCATCCATAAGAAAGCTTCGTTCGTTTTTGGCTGCGCCGTTAGCTCAATTGGCAGAGCAACTGACTCTTAATCAGTAGGTTCGGGGTTCGATTCCCTGACGGCGCACCATTTTCCCCTGTTTATGCTTATTTTTCCCTGTTTTTCTGAATTGTTCAAAATATATTTCTAAATTTAGCGCAAGAAAATCAAATTTTGACTTGCCGGATTTTTACTTTATATTTTCTTTTTATTCACGCGCTATCCGGTTGCTGCTTCTAGTCTGGGGGGAGTCGATCAGAAAATGGAAGAAGTGAAAAGGTCAGAGTGCAGGCGTAGCGGTGTTATAGCTATCGCCGGCAGGCCTAATGTGGGCAAAAGCACTTTGCTCAACAGGCTGCTCGGCCAGAAGCTTTCCATAGTCAGCCATAAGACTCAAACCACCAGGCAGCAGGTTCTCGGGATCCTCACCAAAGGGGATCGCCAGCTTGTATTTATCGATACGCCGGGCATTATCGAGCCTCGCGACAAGCTGCAGGAATACATGATTCAGTCCAGTTTCAAAGCTGTAAGCGGAGCGGACCTGGTTATTTTAATTGTCGAGGCGGATGAACAGGATACCCCGTTTAACAGGCAAATACTGGAAAGGCTGAAAAAAATCGATGTTCCCCGTCTGCTGGTGATGAACAAAATAGATCTGGTGGAAAAAAGCTCGCTGCTGCCGTTGATCGATACCTATCGCCAGACCGGGCTTTTTGAGGCCCTGGTACCGGTCAGCGCTCTGTTGGGAGACGGCCTTGAGCCATTGATGAAGGAAATTGAAAGCAGACTGCCGGAGGGGCCGTTCCTTTATTCGGAAGACCAGATCGCCTGCCAGCCGATGCGCTTTTTTGCCGCCGAATTAATCAGAGAGGCCCTTTATGAGCTGCTGCACGAAGAAGTGCCTTATGCAGCTACAGTGCAGGTGGATGAATACAAGGAACGCCCGGAGGGGAAAATATATATCCGGGCAGTGATTTATACCGAGCGCGAAAGCCAGAAAAAAATCGTTATCGGCCGCAAAGGCGAGCAGCTGAAAAAAATCGGTCGGCTTGCCAGGGCCAAAATCGAAGAGTTTGTCGAATCAGGCGTTTACCTCGATCTCTGGGTCAAAGTGAAAGAAAAATGGCGCAAAAACCAGGCATTTCTTGATATGGTGGGTTACAACCGTATGCCCTGATTCCCGGACCAAAGACAGCGGAGGAGAGTATGCTGGACGAAAAATTGTTGGAAATCCTTGTTTGTCCGAAATGTAAAGGTTCGCTCGAGTATAAGCCTGAAGAGGGAGAACTGATCTGCCACGCCTGCAGGCTTATCTACGAGGTGAAGGATGATATCCCGATCATGCTGATTGATGAAGCGCGTTCATTCTAAGGTGCGTTATCCTGAAGAGGGTGAGACTGATTCTCGAAAGGAAGACTGACATTTGTCTGGTAGCCGCGGCGCTGATCTTCGCCCTTTCAAGCTCTTCCGGGCTTGCTCGAGGGTGCGGCTTCAGCTTGATCAGCTCCGATGCTAGCCGCATAGTGCTTAAGTTCGAGCTTCCGGACTGGGAGCTCGAGCCACTGGAGGCTGAAGGCGCCGAATTTCAATTAATTCGCACAACTTGCGGAGAAGACCTGCTAAAAGGGGGATTTCCCATCCTGCCGCAATTCAAGGCGCTCATTGCGGTTCCTCCGGGCAGCGAGGCCAGTATCCGGTGGAATCCGGAAAACGCCCTGCGGCTTCAAAATATACGGCTCCTGCCGGCCCAGCCTGCACCGCGAGAGGGAGAAGATGAGCCTGACAGGCCTTTTACGGTTACCGCTTATTCCAGCGATTTGAGCCGGCAAGCTTCATATCCGGAAGAGAAAATTCTCCTGCTCGGGCCCAAGAGATTCCGCGATCTGATGGTCTGTGAAATTCTGGTTCGGCCTTTCAGCTATGAACCGTCTTCCGGTACTCTGACAGTAACAGAAACCTTTCTGGCAACTATTGATATCCGTTCTTCTGCTCTTTTGACCCGGGGGCGGGCTGCGCCCGGCGCAAAAACATACGAGGAGGTATATCGCGGTGTCCTTCTTAACTACGACTCCTCTCTTAATTGGCGCATTCCGCCTGCTGAGGGACCTGAGCTTGCGGCCAGTCCTTTCTCCCAGGGAGAGCGCTGGATGAGCCTGCGCATAAAAAACTCCGGACTTTACGCTGTTTCAAGCGCAAATCTGGTACAGGCCGGGGTGGATCCCACCACGCTCGACCCGTCGACTTTTCGCCTTTACTCAGGCGGAGGCCGGATGCTGAATGAAGACCCCGGCGCGCCGGGGCCTGTATTGTCCGAGGTCGCGATCCACATTACAGGCAGCCAGGACGGTTCTTTTGACCCCCAGGACCGCCTGATCTTCTACGGTGAAAGCCTCGACCGTTTCACAGTCAGCGATACCGGGGCTCTGACAAGCATCCGCCATCGCTACGACAACTACGCAGTCTACTGGCTTACCTGGGGCGGAGGCGCTGTCAGCGGACTCAGAATGGCCGAAAGCCGCATCCCGCTCCAGCCCGGCGCCGTTACCGCCACTGCAGCCGAAATCTGGTATCACTGGGAAGAGAACACCCGGTATCTGGCTCTGGAGAATGAAGCTACTTTGCAGACATTGAATCCCGCGCCTGATTACTGGGCCTGGGTGCTGGAAGGCGATAACAGCGGCTTTATCGAGCGGAGTTTCGATCTCGAAAAAGAAACTGCAGGTGAAGGAAACTTCCTGCGCTATGAAATTTATGGCACTCTGGGCAATCAACTGGAAACATACAGCATATCTCTGAATGACGTTCAGATATTCAACGGTTCTAATTTCTCGATCAACGCCGTGACCAGCGGCTGGATCTCTTTGCCGGAGGGCATTCTCCATCAAGAGAGTAACCTTTTTACTTTACGCGGAGAGGGATTGGTGCTTGGTTTTTTCGAGCTGCGCTCCAATACAGCACTCAGCCTGGGACAGGGGGAGCAGCTTATTTTCCACCAGCTCAATGCGCCTTCAGCCCCGGCTTATGAGCTGTCTTCAGTCGATGCGGGCCAGGTCGAGATCTTCGATATTACCGTGCCGACCCATCCCGTGCGCCTTTGGACTCAAAGCTCTGCTGAGGGAAAGATCCTCTTCGCGGCCCCTGCAGTGGGAGCCCCTGTCCGCTCTTTCGCTGCAGTCTCAGGCAGCGCTTATAAAGAGCCGGAGACCGTAAGGCTCGAACGCCTGCCCGATCTCAGAAACATGTCCGGTGCCGAGTATCTGGTGCTTACCTCCCGGGAACTTGCCCAGCAGGCTGAGAAGCTTGCCGCTTTGCGCTCAGCAGGCTATATCACGGCCATGGTGGCTGTGGAGGATGTCTACAACGAGTTCTCCCTAGGCCAGGCCGATCCTGCAGCCATCCGGAATTTCCTTCAGCACGCATTCACTGCCTGGCGGATTCGCCCGCAGTTCGTGGCTTTTTTCGGTGACGGGCACAATGATTTTCGCGGGGTTACGGCAGTGGGCCGCTCAAAGCCCAATCACATCCTGCCGTACATTACGAAAGAGGATCTGGCAATTGAAGAATGGTACGTGCGCTTCGCAGGGAGCGATCTGCCGCAGATTTCTTTCGGCAGGATTCCGGTGCAGGACAAAGTCCAGGCCGAGACCGTGGTGGAAAAAATTCTTAAGTACGAAGGCGGAGCCAACGCCGGCGATTGGAGCAGACGGTTGATCCTGGTGGCTGATGACGGTTACGGTCTGGGCGGCACCTGCGACTATGTCACCAACCACGTTCCGGGCTCTGAGGAGCTGGATTCCCTTTTCCCGGCGGATATAGAACGCAGAAAAATATATCTCGATGAGTACCCGTTCGATCCGCCAGGCATAGGCACCAGAAAGCCGGCGGCGAATGAGGCCCTGCTTAACTGGTGGAACCGCGGGGTCCTGGTGATCAACTACCTGGGCCACGGCAGCAAAATCCATTGGGCCCAGGAGCGGGTTTTCGATGTGGAACGGGATTTGCCGATGCTGACCAATGAGTTCCGCCTGCCCCTGGTGCTCAACTCGTCATGTTCGATAGGCTATTTCGATGATTACAATGAACAGGCCATGGCAGAGCGGCTGTTGAGCTTGAAAGGCGGCGGGGCTGTGGCGGTTTTCGCAGGCACCAGGATCACATATGCTTTTCAGAATCTGGCCTTGAACAAGCTTCTGGTGCAATATCTATTTTCCGATAGCCGCAAGCCGGTGGGGCTGGCGGCGCTCCAGGCCCGTCTTAACCTGGGCGGCCTGGATCGGGGGAATGCCCAGCGATACCTTGTTTTCGGCGACCCGGCCCTTGGAGTTCACACTCCAGGCAGAAAGATCAGGCTCCAACTCGAGTCGCCGGGAGAGTTAAAGGCCGGCCAGAAAATAAATTTTATCGGGCGCATCGAGGATCAGTCCGGGAATCAGGATGCGGCCTTTTCCGGAGTCTCACAGATCAAGTTTTTGGGAACCGGGCAACCGGCAAAAGTTTCCTATCAATGCCTGGGCTTGACCGGCCCCAGAGAACGGACAGTGAGTTTTGTCCGCACCCCGGCTGTTCTTTTCAATGGCCCTGTCACAGTCAGCGGGGGCACTTTGAGCGGCGCTTTTATCCTGCCCCTTAACCTTGCCGGATCTCTGCCGGCCGATACTTTAAGTGTGCAAACCGGAAGTTTTATCGGTTATGCCACCAGCGATATTACGGACGCCTCAGGAGCGAGTGAAAAAGTGGTCATCTCCAGGACCGCCTATACTGTCACTGATACCACCTCGCCCAAGTTTTCGTTTTTTTCGCATGGAAAAGCCCTGGCCGATGGGGACCGGCTGAGCAAAACCTGGCCGCTGGAGCTTGTGGTGCGCGATGAGAGCGGAATAAACACTACCGGCAGCCCTGGAATGCAGTTGACCGTGGAAGTGGACGAGGGCCTCACTTATACGGCTGACTTGACCCCCTTGTTCCGCTACCAGACAGACAGCTATCAGGAGGGCACAGTGGCGGTGGATCTTTCCAAAGTTGGGGAAGGCCTGCACAGCTTCCGTTTCCGGGCCACAGACAACGCCCTTAACACCGGGCGCGCCGAGTTGATGCTTTTTGTCGAAGCTCAAAGGAGCGAACTAAACTTGACAAATGTCTTAAATTATCCTAACCCTTTCCAAGAAGAAACTGAGATCTGTTTTGAGATCAGCGCTCCTGCAGATGTAAAAATACGTATTTTCACCGTGGCTGGACGTCCGGTGAGAGAAATTCAGCGCTATTCCCTCCCGGCAGGCTTTAATACTATCCATTGGGACGGAAGTGACGAATATCAACAAAAGCTTGCAAATGGCGTATATCTTTATAAAATTATCTGTAGGGCCACAGCGAGTGGTTCATTTACAGGAACCCAGGAAGTGGAGGCAATCGGCAAAGCTTTACTTAGTCGCTGAAACATTTGATTGATTGAAAATTAACTCGAAAGATTTTTTCTTTCATTTTTCAAGGAGTGAACACAAATGCTGCGAAAGATTTCAATCTTAACCGCTTTTGCTCTCTTTATTCCGCTCCTGGTTCCTTCTGCACGGGCCCAGGGGATTAAAGCCGAATACACAGAGCAAAATGGAGCCCGGGCAATCGGCATGGGACACGCTTTTACAGGCGTGGCCGAGGGACTGCCGACAGTGCTCTGGAACCCTGCTGGCCTGGTTTCCTTAAGCCGCCTCGAGGTATATTTTTCCCGCTACCAGGGATTCTCTTTCACTGTGAGCGACCCTACAGGCAATGAAACAGAAGAGTCGATAAGCTTTAATTTCTTTAATGTCGGTATGCCGATAAAAGATATCGGCGTGGTGGCTTTTTCCATGAACCTCTGGGACCTGGGAAGCAGTGAAATTACGGATATCGGTCAGGATTTCAGAGGGATCGACAACCAAAGCCTGTGGATGTTCTATGGCTCATTCGCCACCAGGCTGAGAAAGAATATTGATATCGGCGTGACAATGAAATACATCCGGGAGAAGCTCTCCTCGAGCGCCGGCGGCATTGGTACCAGCGCCGCTGTTGACATGGGAGTCCTTTACAGGCCGCTGAATGAGATTCCCCTTCAGGTGGGTTTTGCCCTCCTGGATCTGGGCTCCAACATGCAGTTCACGAACGAATACCAGGCCGACAGGCTGCCCCGCCGTTTCAGAATCGGGGCGGGATACAATATCCTTAAACACCTGCTGGAGCAGGAGCGCTTCAATCTTCTGCTGTCTGCTGATTATGAGAGGTTCCTGGTGGGTAATCCAGCCAATACTGGATACTTTATCGGCAGTGAGTTCTCGATCGAACCTTTTGAGGACATGCTGCTCGCCGTACGTAGCGGCTACCAGAGCGAAGAGGGTGATTTGAGCGGCGCTTTGATCGGATTTGGCGTCAACTGGAAGGGCTATAGTTTCGACATCGCCCGCGAGCTCGGTGTCAATCCCTTGAGCGACCGGACCTTTTATGCGATTTCAGCCCATTTCTAACAGATATCAGACGGCATATTGAATCACACTTTACGGGCGCCCTTTTACCGGAAATCAAGTTTAAGGGCGCCCTTTTAATGAGCTGAGGAGAAAGATGAAGATTTTGAGCAGAAGTATTATCGGATTGCTGTGGCTAGTCCTTATACCCTGGACAGTAACGCTGTTTGGCGCTGAGCTAGAGAGTTTCCCTGTGCGCCAGGGGCCTTATCCTGCGGAAAGAGAAAATTTCCCTGCCGGGAAGATACTCCGGCAAGACAACGCAAATGAAGGCCGCAGGGACAGGAAGCTTGACAATCTGCCCCTGCGCATCATGCTAGGTTTCCTGGTTCCGGGTCTGCCGCAGTATCTTGACGGGCAGTGGCGATCCTACGGCTTTTTCGCTCTGGAGGGAGCGAGCGCTGCCGGCCTGGTTTTTCTCGACTCCCGGGGTAAATCGCGAAAAGAGCAGTATATCAACCTGACAATCATGGCCCGGAAAAACTTCGCCTATCCCGGATTGCGCAACAATCAGGATGAGCTGACAGAGCCCATGCTCCGGGGCTACGGGGAATATTATGAGAACCTTCTCAAGTGGCCCTCGAGTGGTGATTATGATAACGATCCCTCACTGGAGGGCGTTCAGCCGGAAACCGATCCCAGGACCTATAACGGGCATCAGTGGGAAATCGCAAAGATCAACAACTACTCCCTTACCAGCGGCGGGTTGCCTGTCCCTCGAGGCCCGGGGGAAGAAGCACGGGCGCTCGAGGCTTATAAAAGGTTTGTTTATCCCAGCGAATACAACTGGGACTGGAGCGGCCTGGAAAGGGAAAACGAGCGCTACCATGACCTGTTCGACAAGAGCGAGTCCGCTTTCCGCAAACGCAGCACCTTTATCACAATCCTTCTGGCCAACCATCTCCTGAGCGGCCTGGATGTGCTGATAGCAGAAAAAATAAACAGCACCCCCCAGCTAAAGGCCGCGCGCCTGGAGCTGCACCTCGAGCTCAAGCAGCCGCAGGCTGCGCCGGGATCGGGTGTCTATCCAGCAGTGACTTTTTCCCACCGGTTTTAACCCCAATGTTGTTCACTTTAGGCGGGAAAGGCAAACGATGTCATTCCCGCTTGCGCGGGAATCCAGGTTTTTAAGCCGATTTTTGGACCCCCGCTTTCGCGGGGGTGACAAAAAGAGAGTGTTGTCGCTTTAAGTGAACGGTATTGGTTTTAACCCGAATTATTCGCAAAATTGACTTTGTTACTATTCCCGGACCGGGCGGGGCTGGAAAATACATCTGTGTCCCTTCAGGCAGCGATGGCTCGGACCTTTTGCGAATAATCCAGGTTAAGAGCTCGAAACGGCAAATTATAAAATATCTTACGGCCCTGCCTGCCCGTCATGGCAGAGGCCCGCTCCAACTCCTGAAGCGCTTTACACGAGCAGCGAACGCCTTTTCGCTCTCCTGAATTCAACTTGCCTGACATCCAGAAACCTAAACCTCACTTTAGGTTCTTTTCAACTGTTCTTGCTGGCCGGCCTGGTTTTTATCTCTGTAATCAAGCCGTGGAAAAAGCCCAGGACAAATAATTGCGACCTTCCCGATACCAGATAATAATATTTTTAAATCTCCTTGACTGTGCTTATCGCAAGCTTTAATATATGTCCCTGGCGACAAGCTTTGGGTTATCAGATCAATCTGGAAAAGGTTACATTGCATGAGAGCTGAAAAAAAGGTCCTTCCTCGCCCAATTCTAATAGTTTTTCTCCTTCCCCTGTTTCTTTCCTGCGGCAGTTCTCCTGAACTTATGATTCGCTTTAAGCTCTCCCATGGGCTCGATGTAGTGCACCCTGTCCATCAAGCAATGGAGTACATGTCCAAGCGCCTCCGTGAGCTGAGCGGCGGAAGAATGACTATCGATGTCTACCCCAGCGAGCAGCTCGGTTCGGAGAGGGAATCGCTCGAGCTCGTGCAGCTCGGCAGCATTGATATTACCAAGACATCGGCCGCTGTGCTGGAGAGTTTTGTCCCGCTGGTAGGTGTTTATTCTCTGCCCTATCTGTTTCGGGATCACGAGCACGCCTGGAAGGTGTTCCTGGGCCCGATCGGCAAAGAAGTTTTGCTCAGCGGAACATCGGTGGGGCTGCGGGGCCTCTGCTACTACGACTCAGGGAGCCGGAGTTTCTATACCAAGAACAAGCCGATCAGGTCTCCGGATGATCTTAAGGGCATGAAAATCAGGGTGCAGAAAAGTTATATGGCGGTTAAAATGATAGAAATCCTGGGAGGGTCTCCCACTCCGATAGACTGGGGAGAACTCTATACTTCGCTTCAGCAGGGTGTGGTCGACGGTGCAGAGAACAATCCTCCCTCTTTCTATACCTCCCATCACTATGAGGTATGCAAGTATTACTATCTCGATGAGCATACAACCATTCCGGATGTGCTGCTGATGTCCGAGAAAGTGTGGTCACAGTTTAAAACTGAAGATCAGAAGATTATCCAGCAGGCAGCGGATGAAAGCATGTTCTACCAGCTCAAGATCTGGGACAAGATGGTCCAGGAGTCCCTGGAAAAAGTACGTGAAGACGGCGTAGAGATCGCGATACCGGATAAGAAGCCTTTCATGGATAAGGTCAGTCCGCTTTATGATGAGTTCCGAGGCACAGAGATCGGGCGGCTTGCCGAGAGAATCAGAAAAGTGGAGTAAAGGCTCTCGCCAACCGCCCTGTAGATCGAGTATTATCTTTTACCTGGGATTTCTTCAGAGGGCTCCGGCAGTGTTTTCATAAGTAAAATATTTCTTTTAGCCTTATTTTATGTTTTACAGGCAATTTGGTTTGATCACTTAAGTTATTACTTTAAGAATTTGTTAAGAATAAACCTGTTCGGGGGAAAAAGTGTGGGCAAAGATTAAAAAAGGTCTGGATCTGGTGCTCGAAACAGGCCTTTGGCTTGCCATGCTGAGCGAGGTACTGACTGTGATCTGGCAGGTTTTCACCCGTTTTGTACTGCGGGACCCCAGCTCCTGGACAGAGGAGCTGGCTATCTTTTTGCTGATCTGGATCGGGCTTCTCGGTTCTGCAGTGGCGCTGAACCGTAACGCCCATCTGGGTATTGATATCCTGGTAAACCGCTTTCCCCGCAAGTGGGGCCATCTCGCCGCAGTGTTCGCCAATGCCTGTATTATTCTCTTCTCTCTCAGCGTTCTTTTCTACGGTGGCATCAAACTGGTCGCGGTGATTTTGATGAACAACCAGATAAGCCCGGCTCTGGGAATCCGCCAGGGCTATGTTTACCTGGCCCTGCCGATAAGCGGCTTTTTTATCACGATCTATGCTGTGGAATTTTTGGTAGTGGAGCTCAAAGCTCTTTTCGGAAAGGAAGAGCCAGTGGAGGAAAGAAGGAAAGAACTTAAAGTAATGCTTGATTAATAATTCTTAACTATATATAAATATTAATGATAGAATAACTGTTATTTACGAACAAAAGTAGTGCAAAGGCTCAGGGGCTATGGAATATCTGCCGCTTATTGCAATGATCTCGACATTCGTGATTCTCCTGTTGCTGAATGTGCCGATCGCTTTCTCGATCGGGCTCAGCACCCTGGCTGCTCTCGCTGCTATCGGCGGCCGTCCGTCCTTTGTCACCATAGCCCATCAGGTGGCCACAGGCATTGACAGTTTCGCCCTGCTGGCGATCCCTTTCTTTATCTTGAGCGGTATGCTGATGGGCAGGGGAGGCCTGGCCAGGAGGCTTATCGATTTCGCTGCCACTATTGTAGGCCGGTTCCAGGGCGGGCTGGCTTATGTCAATGTGGTGACCTGCATGCTTTTCGGCTCGATCAGCGGATCTGCGGTAGCAGCGGTTTCCTCTATCGGCGGATTCATGATTCCGGTAATGAACAGCAAGGGCTACCACCGGGATTTCAATGCAGCGGTCACTATCACGGCCTCGACCACCGGCCTCCTGATCCCGCCGAGCAATATCATGATCGTTTATTCACTGGCCGCCGGCGGACTCAGCGTGGCGGCCCTCTTTCTGGCCGGATTTCTCCCGGGCATCCTGATGGGGCTGGGCCTGATGTTTGTCTGCTGGATTGTTGCCCGGAAAAAAGGCTACGGCGAGGGAGAAAAAAGCAGTCTGAAAGATTTTTTTATCAAGTTCAAGCGCGCTTTTTTGAGCCTCCTCTTGGTGTTCATTGTGCTCGGCGGCATAGTAGGGGGGATTTTCACAGCCACTGAGGCATCCGCAGTGGCCGTGTTTTACGCTTTCCTGCTCACTGTGGTCCTGTACAAGGAGGTCAAGCTGAAAGACCTCCCTGGAATAATGCTCGAGTGCGGCATAACCACAGCCGTAGTGATGCTTCTTATCGGAACCTCGGTGGCCATGAGCTGGGTCCTGGCGTATGAGAATATCCCGCAATCAATCAGCGCGTTTCTGGTTTCGCTCACGGATAACAAATATATCATCTTTATGATCATAAACTTGATCCTGCTCATTGTAGGCACTTTTATGGATATGACCCCGGCGGTCCTTATTTTTACGCCGATCTTTCTCCCGGTGGTGCTGAAGCTGGGCATGCATCCGATCCATTTCGGGATCATGATGATCTTAAATCTCTGTATCGGTATCTGCACCCCGCCGGTGGGTACCTGCCTTTTTGTGGGCTGCTCGATTGCCAAAACCACTATCTCCAAGGTCACCAGACCGCTATTGCCCTTTTTCATGGCCATGATAGTGGTCCTTTTCCTGGTCACTTACCTGCCAAAGATTTCTCTCGTGGTGCCCCAGGCTTTCGGGTACAAATAAAAAGCTTTATTTCTGAGGAACTGGACAGTGCAGACGGATTTATATGGATTCGATCTTCGGGTTATATCTGTTGTGTGTTCGGGAAGATAACTGATATTGGGCTGGTTTTAAAAGATCAGGAAAGGGTAAAAGCGGATCATTCTGTTTCCAGCGGGGCCCATAGATCAGTGCTTAAATATTTTAACCCTGAATCGCAAAGCAGCACCACGATAGTTTTTCCCCTGCAGGGGCCGTCGAGAAGCTCGAGCGCTCCGGCAACGTTCGCTCCTGAGGAAAAACCGGCAAAAAGGCCTTCTTCCCTGGCCAGTCTGCGGGCGGTTTCTATAGCTTCTTCATTCGAAATTTGCAAATATCCATCGACCTTGATCTCTTTAAGAAATTTCAAATCCGGCATTGAATAACCGCCGCCTTGAATCTTGTGATCCGGATTCGTGATCTTCTCGCCTGCCAGAACCGCTGCGCCTGCCGGTTCTATGATGTAGCAAAGGGTCTGCGGGTTATTCTCTCTCAATGCTTTGGATATGCCGGCGAAACTCCCGCCCGTACCGACATAGTCGCAAAAAGCATCGACTTTGCCCCCGGTCTGCTGGATTATTTCCGGCCCTGTGTGCAGATAATGTGCCCTGAAATTACCTTCAAGCTCGAATTGATCCGCCCGGAAAGCCTCTCTCTCTTTTACTATCTGTCGGGCCGCTTTCTCAACCAGGGCCAGGGATTCCCCGGAAACCTGCCCAGCGGGTGCGCCAGGCGCCTGATCGACAAGCACAACCTCGGCGCCCAGAGCTGCCATCATGCGTGCTCTCTCCACAGTATTCCCCTTGCTCATCACGGCCACAAAACGATATCCTTTCACTGCACAGACTATCGCCAGCCCTGTTCCCGTATTGCCGCTGGTGAGCTCGACCACTGTTTGTCCCGGTCTTAAAGCTCCTGATTTTTCAGCCTCTTCAATCATTTGCAGTGCAATGCGGTCTTTTTTAGAGAAACCGGGATTAAGGTATTCCAATTTAGCCAGGATTCGTCCTTCAAAGCCCCTGGTCAACCGGGAAAGCTCGATCAAAGGTGTCTGACCGATTACTTCCGCTGCTGATTTACAAATGTTTTTCGCTCTGTCCATTTTGCTCGAATCCGGTTTAAATCTGCATTGTAATAAGACGCTTTAAAAAACAAATATATAAATAAAAAATAACCTGAGGTATAGATTTTTCTCGATCTTTGCCTTTTTTAGAACTTTAAGAGGGCAGATCAGACGTAACTTTTATGGAGCTTGAGTCTAAAGATCAAGCTTAAGAGCTTTCTGTAAGCTTGGCAGAAGACCTTGGGTGTTGCCAGACAAAGGCCTGAGAGTTATATTTTGTAAAACATTTCAGACAATTATGTGTAATATTATAGTGAGATTTTACGGGAACAGACTCCCAAAGGCTGAACTGATGGATAAAATGATTCGTGATTTCCATGTAGGCTTTATCGTAGCCCTGCTCTTAGGCGCCATCCTTTCGGGAGGCCGGGTTCTCTTGGGAGCTGAAGAGTTTCCGGATACCCTTCCGGGCATAGAGCTTATAAAAATCACCCGGGAGGCTATTGGAAACAAGGGTTGGGACCGGGCCAAGGAAGCTTTGGAAAAGCTGTTAAAAAAAGAGTCTCCGACCGCCGAGGTTATGGTTTATCTGGGACAAACCGAACTTCGCCGGGGCAAGGAAAAGGATGCTGAGAAAGCGTTTAAAGAGGCGCTGAGACTCGATAAAAAAAGGGTGGAAGCACTTGAGGGGCTGCTTGAGGTTTACCTGATTCGCGACAAAGAGAAAGAGATGCTTAACTTCCTCAAGCACCTCAAATCGGTTGATCCGGACAATATCAACAATAAATATTATCTGGCCCTGGCTGTGGACCGTTTCAAATTGAAAGGCTACGAGGAAACTTTCTTTTGGGATACCATGGAAGATTTGGTACGAGCGAATCCCGAAGATCAGCGCATTCTAAACACTCTCTGCGATGCGTACATTAACGATAAATTCTATGAACGGGGCGTGCTCTTTCTCAACGAAATGATAGATACTTTGGGCGAGAAGCCCGAACTGCATTTTCAACTGGCGAGGATTTACACTCATACCGGGGACAAGGATCTCGCGCGCGACATGTTTCACAAGATTGAAGAGAATGGTCTGGAGCAGCTACCGCCCCGGCACCGGTTCCTGATGGCCAAAGAACTGTTCCGTCTGGAAGAAGGCAGCCTGGGCTGCCTGGCTTATTTCAGCGCCGCCCGCGATGCAGATGACGAGCTTGCCCTGGAGGCTTTCAATGACCTGCGTGACATAACGGTCAGCGACGAGCGCAGGGAACTCAATCTGACTCCCTCGGGCAAGAAGGGCATCTTTTTAATCTCTTTCTGGGGCCGGAAGGATCCCACGCCCACCACTGTCAAAAACGAAAGGCTTATCGAGCACTACAGCAGAATCGAGACAGCGCACGAAAAATACTATAGTCCCCTCAAACCTGGATATGACGAGCGGGGCAGGGTATATATCAAGCATGGGGAGCCGGATCAGAAAATCAGCTTATCAGGCAACTGGGCGGTACGGGAGAACGAGTCCTGGCTTTACAGCAAGAACAGATCCAACCCCCTGATTTACCATTTTGTCGAAAGGAACAATTATTATCGGATGGTCTACCGTCTCGAGGAGGCCCTGGTCACGGACCTGGAGTCAGAAATGGCTATGGGCGGCCGCAACGCTGTGGAACTCATGCGCTCGCGGGCGGAAATCGATCCCAAGTATGACCAGTTGGCTAATGAGCTTCAAAACTGGCAGGGTGGAAGCATCGAGAACGCCCGCCATGGGAGTTTGATGGATATTTTTGCTGATGAGGAACTGCTGACCGAGCGCGGATTCACTGAGGGAGAAATTTCGGAGACTTATAAGTACGAGTTTGAAGAGGAACCGATGAACTTTTACTACTTTCCGGTATCCCTCAAAAGCAGCGACTCCTTGAGCGCTTTGGGCGTTTTTTTCGCCCTGCCCACGGATCAGGTAAAGGTGCCTGATCCTTTCGGTACTGTCGAAATCCCGGTTGAACTCGAAGTCGTGCTCTATGATAGCTGGTGGCAGGAGAAAACCCGAATCGACCAGAGCAAAACCTATCGCGTGCCGAATTTTATCGCTGACAAGGAAAGACTGATACCCGATCTTATAGGGCTGAATGTCTCTCCAGGCAACTATCACATGGCTGTAAGGATGAAACAGGCCAAGGGCAATTTAATGCAGATCTACAAGAGTAATTTTTTCGTTCACTCCTACCGCGATCCGGACAGTCTGTATCTCAGCGATCTCATTTTGGGGACGAACGTAGTCGAGGATGACACTCCGGGCAAGTTCAATATCCGCGGGTATAGAATAACACCCATGCCCTCGGCCTCCTTTAAAAAGGATCAGCCGATCTATGTGTATTACGAGCTTTACAACCTTGTTCCGGATCAGATGGGAGCCAAACATATACGGATGGAATATCTCCTCTCTTCCTCAGGGGAGAGCCTCAGTGTGGCCCAGAAAATAATCTCGACTTTAGGAAGATTTATCGGCGTGCGGAACGAGGTGGGAAAGGTCATCACCACTTTCGAGCGCGATTTTGACCGGCCGGGAAATATAGATCCAATCTATCTTTCCATTGATCCAAGTGAATATCTGCCGGGAAACTACAACCTGTTGGTAACTGTTCAAGATACTGTCAGCGGCCAATCAGCAGCGAAAGATGTAACAATTCTGATCACTAAATAGAAAATATTTTTCCGTGCTAAATGTTAAAATGGGGAAGTGTAAGCAGAGATTAAAAAAAGCAGTCGGAAAAGCGGAATCAAATCGAAATAATGTTGAGTAGAGTGGTAATGTTTTTCAGCACTTTGGCTGCAATCAGGTATAACATTAGAAAAATCAAGATATTTAACATAACATTCAGGGTGGCATGAAAGTAATAACTGAGGTTTGCAGTCCAATCATTCATTGCCAGGCTTCCAAAAAATGAATGTTTCTTAATATTGGCACAAATCCTGCTTATTATTTTTTGCAGGCGTTGCTTTGAAGAACTAAAAAAACAGAATTTTAAAAAAAACTTGACAAATAATTTGAAAAATTATATTTTAATTAAAGTTTTTATTATTTTTTTTTGATTCAGAAGCAATTATTTTAAAAAAACGGAGGTTTTTTTCGAAAGTATTTCTTTCTTTACTAAGAATATAATCAATTTTTGCATAGTGGTAAAGCAATCTTTTAATTCCACTAAGTAATAGACGACCTCGTTTATTAAAAAAAAAACTTATTAAGCAGGTCGTTTTTCTATAATGAGAGATAAAGGTTGCTTTTTTTTATATCCTTTTTTTTTAAGATATTTATTGTTTATATCTTTTTTCATGATAATCTTTTTTTCCGGGAATTAATTCGCAAACTATGGGCCTTTAGAGCCCTGAGAAGAAGAGGCAAATAAAGATGCAGAATAAACGCTTGTGGTTGGTGATAGACTGGAAAACCAAGCGCTGTCTGAGGGAAGGGAGATTTGGTTACAACAGCTTCCTGAAGCAGGCATGGAGGCGCTCGTCAAACCTCCTGTTCAGCCTGCTGTTAGTGGCTTTAATGGTCACAGTGGTACGTTTTGTGTACCAGATGCCGGTTTCTATCTCCCTTGAGTCGAAAATTCGTGCCGGGGAGCAGATCTCAAACTCTGAGGTTCCAACTATTGTCCAAGCCATAGGAATGCGCACCGCGGCACTGGAACAAGAAGCCAAAATGCAGGTGAAAAGGGAGATGCAGAAATACGCCGAGCGTTTTGGTATCGATGTCTCCATGGCGAAACTCGTTTTCGCTATCAGCAGGGATGAAAACCTGGATCCTGAGCTTATTTTCAGGCTCATCTGGGCCGAGAGCAGGTTCAAGACCAATTGCATCGGGGATGTAGGCGAGATCGGCCTGATGCAGATAAAGTACGCTACCGCGCTCCAAATTGATCCCGGTGCAACACGTAAAAAGCTTTTCGATCCGGCCTACAACATCCGGATCGGCATCAAGCACTTGAAAGACCATTTACATTTCTTTCGCGGTGATACCAGATTGGCTCTATTGGCTTACAACAGGGGGCGGGGCAAAGTCAACCAGTTGTTGCAGATGGGTGAAAACCCGGCCAACGGGTACGTTAAAAAAGTGCTCGAAACAAATATGTAATCACAAAAGACCCACTCTGGTTAGTAGCTGGAGCGGGTCTTTTTTTACCTTTTTAAGAATGAAAAAACTTTCTCAATCAGCAGCCGGACCGAGCTCTTTTTCAGAGAGCCGGATCTCACTTTTCAGGCTGGTGAGCTAAAGTTCTCCGGTGTTTAGCAAAAGGGCTTTACGTCCGATCTTTGCTTTCTATAATCCTCTCCAGCAGCTTCTCTGTCCCGGGACCCGTTCAATTTCCGCTTTTATGAAGCCCCGGAAGGGTTCAAGGGGTATAATTATCTGGAAAATTGGAAAAGCGCCGGAGAAGCCAAATATTCTGCTGGCTTTACGAGAGTTTTGCAAGGAGGTGGGGATATTCAGTTTTTTATTCTTTCAGTAAATCTAAATCTTGTTTTAATTTTTTTTCTAACTCTTTTTTATCGAGCTTATCCAAAATATTTTCTTGAGTTTTCTCTTTATCCAGTAATTTTTTTTGCAGGTCGAGCCTTTTCGGGAGTTTGAGCGGTGTATGTTCCTGGATCAGGAGGGCGGTTTTGATAAAAGCAGGAGTCAATTTATTCGGAGCGGTGAATTTGTTGCCCGGGAAAGCGTTTTCCGCTATAAAAATGGCCATGGCCATGATCAAGAAGCATTTACTGAATCCCAAGACTCCACCTGCAAGGCGGCTTAGGGGCTTTGTCTCGGCTTCGCCCAGGTTTTTATTGAGTATCCATCCCATAATTTTAACAACCAGCCAGGCTGCTAGATAAACAGAGGCAAAACCAGCCGCATTCCGTGTAGGACCCTCGGGGAAAATGTTTTCAAAATAACCTGAAGCCATGGGACCGAATTTAACGGCAGAGAACAGGCCTGCTGTAAGGGCCAGCAGGCCGAAAAACTCGAGCAGGAACCCTTTGAACAGTCCCAGGAGGAAGAAAAAAAGAAGGGCGATAATGATTATAAAGTCGATCACAGTCATAGTGACATTCAGTGCGGCAGATATGGGAGAATAAATTAATGATCAGGCGGAATTACTGAAACAAACTCATTTTAACCCGCCGTCTTGACAATGTCAACAAATAAAGTAAATTTAATCAGGCAGGTATTTTAATCAAATAATGGGGGCGATAAGGTTTCGACGGGGATAATGACGGGATATAACAGCATGCCGGGGACCCTTGCCTCGTTAAAAAAAGGGAAACTGATAAGTGCCAACGATGAATTGGCTCTGGCTGCCTAATTAAGGCGGTCACGTCCTGCGCATGATCCCTGCCTGCGGAGCAAGCGCCGGGCGACGAAAAAGCAGGCTGGCTCGCGAGGCCGCCGGAGCCTCGATGAGTGAGACAACACCGGCTGGCCTGGCGGCGCACTTTGCCGGTGAAGTAGCCGCCGGGTGAGAAGCTTTGATCAACGGCTAAGCATGTAGCGGTTGTATCTGGTCTATCTTCGGACGCGGGTTCGATTCCCGCCGCCTCCACCATTCTTCGTTCGAAACCAAGTAAAGAACGATTACTGTCACTGCATAGCCTTCAGGCGAAGCCAGACTTTTCTTAAGAGAGCAAATATGTGCGTTTCGAACTACGCCCGGGCAAGCCATTGAAGATTATGACCAATGAACAATTTCCATTATGTGTACATTCTGGTTAGTGAATCTGAAGAAGCCCGCCATTACACAGGACTTACAGACAATCTCGAAATACGTATCAAGGCTCATAACACCGCTCAAGTACCACACACATCCAAGTTCCGCCCCTGGCGAATAGAAACAGCCATCGCGTTCCGCACCCGCGTAAAAGCGGCAGAGTTTGAAAGATATCTCAAGACGCATTCCGGACGAGCCTTTAGTGCAAAACACTTTTAGAGGCCATACTGCAGGCCGCTCTAATTTTGTTCAATCAATTCGCAGAACCTTTGCCCCCCTGATCTTTCTTGTCTTGAGCTCAACCAATGCTTTGTTCGCCTCTTCCAGCGTAAATGCCTGAACTTCAGGCCTGACAGGAATTTCCGAGGCCAGCCGCAGGAATTCGCTGATATCCCGCCGGCTTACATTGGCTACGCTCTTGATCTCCTTTTCCAGCCATAAATGCGTGGGATAATCCAGTCTTGTGAGATATGCCTTGTCCGCATCTTCTTTGCGGATAGCATTGATCACCAGTCTCCCATCCGGTGCCAGGTTCCGCAGGGCCTCGACAACCGGTTTCCATACCGGGGTGGTGTCAATGATACAATGCAGTTTCTCCGGGGCCTCTTCTTCAGTGTCGCCGGCCCAGACAGCCCCAAGCTCCTTTGCGAAAGCTCTTTCTTCCTCACTTCTGGCAAAAACGAAAACCCTGGCGCTCGGGTACTGGTGTTTGGCCATTTTCAGCACAAGATGAGCCGAGGCCCCGAATCCGGTGAGTCCCAAATTCTGTCCATCCTCGAGCCTTGTCAGCCTCAGGGACCGGTAGCCGATTGCGCCGGCGCATAAAAGTGGTGCTGCTTCCAAATCCGAAAAGAGAGCCGGGATCGGGCAGACAAAGTCTTCCGGCACTGTCATATATTGTGCATATCCGCCATTAGTGTCCCTGCCTGTGGCCTTGAAAGCATGACACAGGTTTTCGCTACCCTCCCGGCAAAACCTGCATTTGCCGCAAGCCGAATAAATCCAGCCAATTCCCACTCTGTCCCCAATCTTATGCGTGCTTGTCTTGCTGTCGGTCTTTACGACTCTTCCCACAACCTGATGGCCCAGCACAATGGGGAGACTCGGCGGAGGCATTCTGCCCTCAATCTCATCCAATTCAGTGTGGCAAACCCCGCAGGCTGACACTTTCACCAAAACCTCTTTCTCTCCCGGAACAGGAACCGGGAGATCTGTCAGCTCCAGCGGAGTCCTGTTTTCTTCGAGACTGCAGATTTTATTTAACACCATTGCTTTCATCGGGTTTCCTCCTGTACGTTTTCAGACCTCTAAGATGTTGGCAGCAACTGGGTTGATAACATATTAAATGATTTTCAATGTTTTTTAAATACCTATTTCGCTCTTTGCTCAACTCTCTAATTCGATCCCGGCTTTCAATATTTTTTACCATTTGATTGCCGGCATTTCTTTCTTTCCACTGGTTTCTTAACCTGTTTTTTATTTTTTCCTTCTTTTATATTATGTTTCAATTGACCAATTGCGCAAAGAAATCGCATGTACGCTTATTAGACCATTCAAGCAAAGGGGACAGTGGCCATGGTATTTGAATTTGACGGAAAGAAATACTCCCAGGCCTCGTTTCACCAGAAGGAATGGGGGACGCTTCTGATTGCCGAGTTGGGCCTGAGAGGAGATGAAAAGGTGCTGGATCTGGGCTGCGGTGAAGGATTCCTGACCGAGAAGATCGCGGAGCTTGTTCCCACCGGGCAGGTAACAGGCATTGACGGCTCCCGGGGAATGATCCAGGCTGCCCAAAAACGCAAGCTCGATAATCTTTCTTTTAAGGTGATGGATATCAACAACCTCGATCTAGCTCCCGAGTTCGATGTGGTATTCTCTAATGCAGTCCTGCATTGGATAAAGGATCACGAAAGACTGCTCGATAATGTGCACAGGTGCCTGAAGGAAAATGGGTTCATGCGCCTCAGTTTTGCGGGCCACGGCAACAGTTCGAGCCTGATCAAAGTCCTCAGGGAGGTAATGAATTATCCCCGGTACCAGCTTCATTTCAGGGGCTTTGACTGGCCCTGGTACATGCCCGCTGCTGAAGAGTACGAAGTGCTGCTGAAAAAATCCCCTTTCACCGAATACAAAGTCTGGCTCCAGAATGCCGACAGATACTTTGCCGATTCAGCGGAGCTGGTCAAATGGATCGAACAGCCGTGTATCGTGCCTTTTCTTGAACACCTCGACAAAAGCGACCAAAAGCAGAGCTTTCGCGATTCTGTGGTCAACAGAATGATCGAGGAGACATCCCTGGAAGGCGGCAGGTGTTTCGAGACCTTCCGCCGGATCAACGTATTTGCCAGGAAACAGGTTTAATACCCTGCCCGGCTTTCAAAGATTCTTATTCCAATGTCTTGGATTATTCGTAGAAATCGAATAAGAAAAAAATCTTTGTTATGTATCAATTTTTTCATTTAAAGCGCCGGCGGCTGATTTTAAATAACGACGATTGAAATACTCCGAGAGAAAAGCTTCTCCAACTGCCGAAAAGAGGTTTAAGTGCAACGACCCGAGATGGTAGATCATTCCAGGTGAAACCAGGCCATAAGAAGCCCTGAAGTCCGGGAACCCTGTTTCTGGAGCGTGTAGAAGACAGGTAATTTCCATCATCGCCATACTGGATGTACAACGCCCAGGCAGGCCTTTGCGCAGCATTATCGCGCCAGGCGAGCTTGGCGAAGCGGAGTAAAGGACTTAAATGCCAGGATTAACTTTTGTTTCTTTTTGTTTAAAAAGAAATGGTTTTGCTTCTTTTGCCACCAAAAGAAG
>DATKXY010000160.1:0-4057 GCA_035528795.1 archaeon
GGGGCCGGCATTCTTTTTGCGCACGATTGACTCTGTATTGACATCCCTCCCTGGCAGGATGGCAAAAAGAATGCCGGCCCCGCCCCTCAAAGCCATAGAGAACACGCCCGTGCTATTTCAATACCTTTATAATGCCCCGACTTTTGCGTATAATCCGGGTCAAATAAAAAGTCAAAAACTACCAATAATGATTGATAATGAGAACAATTCTTATTATATTATGGTACTGTCGGTTTTACTTTATGGATCCAGAAAAAATGAACTCTCGAAAAGATTGCGGGTTTTAAATACAAAAGAAGTGATTTGAAATTAATATGCTTTCTCCAAGGATACAGGCTTAGCCTTAATACTGTTCACTTAAAGCGACAACACTCTCTTTTTGTCACCCCCGCGAAAGCGGGGGTCCAGAAAATCGGCTTAAAAACCTGGATTCTCGCTTGAGCGGGAATGACATCGTTTGCCTTTCCCGCCTAAAGTGAACAACATTGGGCTTAGCCTGCACACTTTTGAAAAACAGGGAACCTGATGAGAACAGTCGCCAAGAACTTATCATTGAATTTAATATTAATTTGGGTAGTGGCTTTTTTAACCCAGGTAGAAGTATTAACTGCAGCGGACACCGGATCTCTGGTTAAGATAAGGCTCATAGCCGACAGAACTGTAATCGAGCCAGGGAAAAAATTCAGGCTCGGTCTCCTTTTCCGGATCGCGGAGGGCTCCCATATCTACTGGCTGAACCCGGGTGATGCCGGTCTTGCTCCGGAGGTCGACTGGAGGCTGCCGGAGGGGTTCCGGCCCGGACCGCTGCTCTGGCCTGTTCCGGAAAGGATCAAAGAGCCGGGGGACCTATATGTAAATGTCTACGAAAACGAAGTGCTGCTTTTTACCTGGGTCAAGCCACCGGAGAAACTCGATGCAGCCAGTGTCACTTTGGGGGCCGAGGCGCGGTGGCTTGTTTGCCGGAAAGTCTGCACCATGGGATCGGCCCGGGCGGAGCTCGAACTGCCTGTAGGAGAAGGTTCTGAGCGCCAAAGCATGGAGGAGGAGATTTTCAAGCGATACGCGCCCAGAGTGCCGCGACCTGCGGAAGATTATCCAGCCCTGAAATTGAGCGCACGCTGGGCCGACAAGCCCGGCCTGTCCGCGGAGACAAGGGACGCGCTTATCGTGCTTGAGACGACAGATAAAGGGTCCTTTTTCCTGACCGCTGAAAACCTGGTTCAGTGGTTCGATTACCCTTCCGGGCAAGCGGTCTCGGAAAAGCTTTATCTCGGTTCTTCCCTGAGCCGGCCAAACAGCCTGCAGCTCCGCCTTGAGGTCCGCAAGCTCGAGGAAGCCGCACCCTGGCCAGTGGACTGGGGAGGCGTACTGACAGTCAAAATAGTCACTGCCGGGGGGGATACGGTCGACTGTCCCCTTTCCCTGAAATTAAATGGGCAGACGGGCAAGTGAGAGATTTACTCTGAAGGGGGTTAAAGATGAAAGCGCTGAGAAATCTGTTTTTAACTTTTGTCATGGTATTTGCCCTGGCTTATCTCACCCTGATTGCAGCCCAGGCAGGGGCTGTAGTGGGTAAAAAGGCGCCTGATTTTTCAGCCGTGGATTACAAAGGCCAGACTCACAGCTTGGCCGAACAGAAAGGCAAGGTGGTGGTTCTCGAGTGGCTCAATCCGGACTGTCCCTTTGTCCAGCGGCATTACAGGGAAGGCACGATGAAAACCCTGGCCGAGCGCTACAAGGACCGCGGTGTGGCGTGGTTTGCAGTGAATTCGACAAACTATCACGATGCGGATATAAGCAGGCAGTGGGCCGAGAAGTACGACCTCTCTTACCCTGTCCTGGTGGATAAGGATGGCAAGGTCGGCAAACTCTATGGGGCCAAGACAACGCCGCATATGTTTGTTATCGACCGCGAGGGCAGACTGGTCTACAGTGGCGCAGTGGATGATGACCCGGGCGGAAATAAAGAGAAAAGGGAACTGTATCTCGAAGCGGCAATCCAGGCCGCTCTCCAGAACCAGGAGCCCGCGAAAAGTGAGACCTGACCCTACGGGTGTTCTGTGAAATATGGCGATTAATAGGCGCTTAATGCGCCTACATCGACAACAAATTGTCGATGTGAGAATACAGAATACAGGAGTCAGTAGTCAGAAGGTGTAGAAAACTACACTTTTGGTAAAAAAAAACCGCAACTGCCTGGAGGAAAGAGTTTTAAGGCTTTTTTCATTTTCTCCTGCATTTACTAGTCTGATATGCGATCAAGGGAACTACCTGTCCCTTTTTGAAAAAGGGTTTAGCGGGGATTTATCCGTTTTTATTCTGACTCCTGTCTTCTGACTCCTGACTTCTTGACTTGAACAAATTGTTGAATATTGACTGCTCCGCAGGGGCCACCTTTCACAGGCGTAGTCCCTGAAAAGGCGTAGGCTCTTAGCAGGGATTTCTCTGTAAGAGCCGTTAAGCGCTGATAGATCGGCAAATGAGGTAGAGGTTTATAAAAATGATGATCGAGTTTTTGTATTTCGCGGATTGTTCATCCCATGAAGAAGGACTGGCCAGGCTCAGGAAAGTGTGCGCCGAGGAGTCTGTCTCCTCGTCGGTAAAGGTAATAGAGGTCCGCTCGGACCAGGAAGCTGAAAAGCTGAACTTTATCGGTTCGCCGACTATTCTGATCAATGGCCGGGATATCGACCCGGCAGGTCTCGAGGGGCAAAGGCCGGCCCTGACTTGCAGGATTTACAGGCATCCGGACGGCAGGTTTTCGCCTCTGCCCGCCGAAGGGACGATCAGGAAAGCCCTGCGGGCCGGAAAATCGAACTGTGAACGAGGATTATGAATTGATTTCCATTCAGATAATAAAGAGGAGGATTTAATGTCTGCTCTGAAAATTGGTGACCGGGCTCTTGATTTCAATTTGCCTGCTACGGATGGCAAGCATTATTCTCTGGAGAGTTTCAAGGACAAAAAGTCCCTGGCCGTTGTTTTTTCATGCGTACACTGCCCGTATGTTAAAGCCTGGGAGGACCGGCTTATCGCTTTGCAAAAAGAATATGCCGATAAAGGTGTGGCCTTTGTTCTGATCTGCGCGAATGATGCAGTGAAATACCCGCAGGACAGTTTCAGCAGCATGAAAAAACAAGCCCGGGATAAAAACTATCCTTTCCCATATCTCCATGATGAAAGCCAGGAAGTGGCAAAGGCTTACGGAGCCCAGCGTACGCCGGAGATTTTCCTTTTCGGCCAGGGACGTAAGCTCGCTTATCACGGGGCAGTGGACGACAACTACGAGGACCCGGGCCGGGTGCGCCAGGCCTATTTCCGGGATGCAGTTCAATCCGTGCTCGAAGGCAAACCCGCTCCCAAGCCTGAGACAGCGCCGGCAGGCTGTACGATCAAGTGGAAGTAAACGAGGGTTGGCAGACCGGTCAAATTTATCGGCCCCCGCTGTAATCAGGCGGGGGCTTTTCACAGAATTTGAAATCCGGTTATTCCTAGAATCTCGTAATTTGAAAATAATATTCCCGTTTTTGGATTTATCTGACAGGATTATTTTTAATAAAAGACCAGAGAAAGCCCCGGCAATAATATTTACTACAGGGAGCATTAAATAGTTTCTATTTGGATTATTTATATGCTTCAGCCTTGGTTATTCATAAAAGTCAAGTAAGCAGGAATGATTTAACAGGTATCAATTTGTAAATTTTAGGCGCCGGCAGCTCACTTTATGTAACTATGATTGAAATATTCCGAGAGAAAAACTTTTACAACTGCCGAAAAGAGGTTTTAGTGCAACTACCTGGGATGGTAGATCATCCCAGGTGAAACAAGGCCATAAGAAGCCCTGAAGTCTGGCGCCTCTATTTTTGGAGCGTGTAGAAGACAAATAATTTCCATCATCGCCATACTAGATGTACACCGCCCAGGCAGGCCTTTGCGCAGGCTTCCTGCGCGTAGGCGAGCTTGGCGAAGCGGAGTAAAGGACTTAAATGCCAGGATTAACTTTTGTTTCTTTTGGTTACAAAAGAAATGGTTTTGCTTCTTTTGCCACCAAAAGAAG
>DATKXY010000161.1:0-41858 GCA_035528795.1 archaeon
GCACCATTCCCAGACATTCCCGTGCATGTCATACAACCCGAATGCATTTGCCTGCTTGCCGCCAATTGCATGAGTTATACCCCCACTGTTGTAATAATACCACCCGGCGCGATCCAAGTCGCTCTCGCTGTCGCCGGTGTAATAATTCGTGCTAGTCCCGGCCCGGCAGGCGTACTCCCACTCAGCCTCTGTAGGCAGGCGATAGCCGTTCTTCGTAAAATCACAGGTCCAGGTGCTCAGGTTATAGCACGGATGGAGTCCTGCAAATTCACTGAGCTTGTTGCAGAAAGTCACCGCATCATACCAGCGCACCGTCTCCACCGGGCGGTTGTCGTCTCCTGTGAAATAAGAAGGGTTCGCGCCCATAACCGACTTGTACTGCGCCTGGGTAATCTCGTATTTGCTCATTTGGAAAGCGGAAAGAGTTACTGAGTGCACCGGCTCAGCGACTCCAACCTGCCCCATCTGGAAAGTGCCCGCGGGGATCGAGACTAAGGTGATACTTAGAACCACAATCTCCACAGATATTGAATCGACAGATAAACCGTCGGAAACTTTAAATATGCACACATAATTCCCCAATGCACTAGGCATCCAATAAAATTCGCCAGTTTTTTCATTTATAGTAGCTTCTGGTCCTGGAGCAATAAGCATTATATAAATCAAGTTTCGGTCTGATGTATATTCAACTTGAAGGGTTAATCTTAGTTCTTGACCTAAGATTATAACTTGAGGACCCGGGTCTATTAAAACAACTAAAGGATAAACAGAAATATATACAGTATTAGACCACCCGCTGCTGCCCGATGCATTATTTGCTTTAACACGGTAATAGTAATAGGTCGTTTCACTCACGCTATGGATGAAAATCTGTGAGGTACTGCTCACTGTCTGGCTGGTCGCCCCACTGAACGAGCTATTAGTCGCCTCTTCTATTGTGTATGAGGTAGCACCTGTTACACTGCTCCAACTAACCGAGTAACCATAGCCTGAAGCAACACTGCTCCCAGGGTCATTTAAATTTGGAATGTAAGGAAGATTACCTGGCACAAAGCTGCCTCTGACTACCCGGAACCCCATGAAAATGCCCGTGACGTCCGGGCTAGTTCTATCACGAAATGCTGATCTGCAGTAATAGGCAGTGCCGAGCCAGTTGTGACCTCGTAAGACCTTAGAAGAGCCGGTAGCCGGACCGGTAGGGTCTTGACTCGAGCTGTTACTATAATAATTACTATCAAACCAGTCGTTGCACCACTCCTGAATATTCCCATGCATGTCATACAGGCCGAAAGCATTGGCTTCTTTCTGGCCTCCCGCGTGTGGCGTATAACCGCTATTTCTATCATACCACCCAGCCCGGCCAAGGTCGCTCTCACTGTCTCCCGTGTAGTAATTCGTAGTAGTACCTGCTCTGCAGGCGTACTCCCACTCAGCCTCAGTCGGCAGTCGGAACCCGTTCTTTGTGAAATCACAATCCCAAGTGTCAAGATTATAACATGGCTCAAGGCCCTTAGCTTCGCTCAGCTTGTTGCAGAAAGTCACCGCATCGTACCAGCTCGTTTGCTCCACAGGAAGGTTGTCATCACCTGTAAAATATGAAGGATTAGTACCTATTATCGCCTGGTACTGCCCCTGGGTGGTCTCGTACTTACTCATCTGGAAAGTGGAGAGAGTTACCGTGTGCACCGGCTGTTCATTACTCTCTCCAGAGTTACTCCCCATCTGGAAGGTGCCCGCGGGGATGGAAACCAAGATGATCTCGATGGCTGGTGGGTTGACTACCATATCCACAGTATTAGACCAGCCGCTGCTGCCATATGCGCTGTTCGCTTTCACCCTGTAATAATATGTAGCCGCTGTACTCACATTGTGGCTGAAACTTTGCGATGTACCGCTCACTGTCTGGCTTGTCGCCCCAGTGAACGAGCTGTTTGTCGCTTCCTCTATCGTGTATGAGGTAGTGCCAGTTACACTGCTCCAGCTCACTGTGTAACCCGCGACTGAAGCCACACTGCTCCCAGGGTCATTTAAATTTGGAATAGCCGGAAGATTACCTGGCACAAAGCTGCCTCTGACTACCCGAAAACCTAGATGGTCGGCCACGCGGTCAGGGGGGCCGTTGACGTCGCGAACGGCTGACCGGCAGCCGCCCGCACTAATGTTCCAGCCGCCGCCGCGTATAACACGGTAAGAGCCGGACGACGAGCCGGTAGGATTAGTCTGGCTCGCGCTGCCGTAACTCCCATACCAGTCGTTGCACCACTCCCAGACATTGCCGTGCATGTCGTAAAGACCAAATGAGTTCGCCTGCTTGCCCCCCACCGCATGCGTGGCACTCCCGCTGTTTCCGTAATACCAGCCTGCTTTATCCAGGTCGCTATCATTGTCGCCGGTGTAATAATTCGAGGTCGTCCCGGCCCGGCAGGCATACTCCCACTCGGCCTCTGTGGGCAGGCGGTATCCATCCTTAGTGAAATCACACTCCCAGGTGCTAAGGTTGTAACACTGCTCGAGGCCTTCAGATTCGCTGAGCTTGTTGCAGAAAGTAACTGCATCGTACCAGCTAACCTGCTCCACCGGGCGGTTGTCGTCTCCGGTGAAATAAGCCGGGTTCGTGCCCATCACTTCCTGGTACTGCGCCTGGGTGGTCTCATATTTGCTTATCTGGAAAGCAGTAAGAGTTACTGTGTGCACCGGCTGTTCATCACTATTTCCAGTGCTACTCCCCATCTGGAAAGTACCAGCGGGGATGGTTACCAAAGTGATCGCGATTGCTGGTAGGTTGACTACCATATCCACAGTATTAGACCATCCGCTGCTGCCAGATGCACTGTTCGCCTTCACCCGGTAATAATATGTAGTCGCTGCACTCACATTATGGCTGAAACTCTGAGATGTACTGCTCACTGTCTGGCTAGTCACCACGCTGAACGAGCTGTTTGTCGCCTCTTCTATTGTGTATGAGAAAGCGCCAGTTACACTGCTCCAGCTCACTGTGTAACCCGCGCCTGAAGCCACACTGCTCCCAGGGTCAGTCGCTACCGGAGTACCAGGGGGCAGAGGATTGACTATTATATCAACCACATTAGACCAGCCACTGCTGCCATAGGCATTGTTCGCCTTTACCCGATAATAATATGTGGTTATTGTACTTACACTGCGGCTGAAACTCTGAGAGGTAGTGTTAACAGTCTGACTGGTCGCCCCGCTGAACGAGCTGTTTGTGGCCTCCTCGATTGTGTACGAGGCGGCCCCTGTTACACTGCTCCAGCTCACAGTGTAACTCTCGCCTGAAGCGACACTGCTCCCAGGGTCAGTCGCCACTGGAGCACCAGGGGGTGGAGGATTAACCAGCATATCAACTGTATTAGACCAATCACTGCTTCCATATGCGCTGTTCGCCTTAACCCGGTAATAATATGTAGTCGCTGCACTCACATTATGGCTGAAACTCTGCGATGTACCGCTCACTGTCTGGCTGCTCGACCCGCTGAACGAGCTGTTTGTCGCCTCCTCTATTGTGTAAGAGGCAGAGCCTGTTACACTGCTCCAGCTCACAGTGTAACTCGCGCCTGAAGCCACACTGGTCCCGGGGTCAGTCGCTACCGGAGTACCAGGAGGCGGAGGATTAACTATAATATCAACTGTATTAGACCAGCCGCTGCTGCCATATGCATTGTTCGCCTTGACCCGGTAATAATATGTAGTCGCAGTACTCACAATACGGCTGAAACTCTGTGAGGTACCGCTCACTGTCTGACTGGTCGCCCCGCTGAATGAGCTGTTTGTAGCCTCCTCTATCGTGTATGAAACGGCTCCTGTTACACTGCTCCAGCTAACGGTGTAACCCGCGCCTGAAGCGACACTGATCCCTGGGTCGCTTACTGCCGGGACACCAAGAGTGTTAACGATTATGTCTTCTGCATTCGACCAGCCGCTACTGCCTGTTGCTGTGTTGGTTTTAACACGGTAATAATATGTAGTAGCTGAACTCACACTGTGGCTGAAACTCTGTGAAGTGCCGGTCACAGTCTGGGTGCTCACCCCGGTGAATGAGCTGTCTGTCGCCTCCTCTATCGTGTAAGAGTTAGCCCCACTCACACTGCTCCAGCTCAGCGTATAGCTCTCACCTGAAAGCACACTGACACCGGGATCGTTTAACAATGGAATTTCAATATAAATCCCTGGCACAAAGCTGCCGCGCACAACCCGGAATCCAATGTATAAATCTTTGCCATCCGGCCTGTTGCTTCCGCGACTGGCAGAGCGACTGTAGTCAGCGCCATAACCCCAGCAGCCGCCGCGGGCCGCGCGGGATGCGCCAGTTTGAGGGCCTGCCGGATTCCAGCCAGGGCTTTGGCTGTAATAAATGCTGCTGTACCAGTCATTACACAATTCCCAGACATTACCGTGCATGTCGTATAAACCAAATGCGTTGTTTTCCTTACCTCCTACAGGATGCGTGGTGTTGCCGCTGTTTCCACTATACCATCCCGCACGATCCAGTTCGCTTTCGCTGTTTCCGGTGTAATAGTTCGTACTGGTGCCCGCACGGGCTGCGTACTCCCACTCTGCTTCCGTGGGCAGGCGATAGCCGTTTTTACTGAAATCGCACTCCCAGGTGCTCAGGTCATAGCATGGCTCAAGGCCTTCAGTCTCACTCAACTTGTTGCAGAAAGTAACTGCATCGTACCAACTGACATTCTCAACTGGATGGTTGTAGTCCCCGGTGAAATACGAAGGGTTAACACCCGTGATAGCTTCATATTGCGCCTGGGTGATCTCGTATTCACTCATCTCGAATGCTGTCAGGGTTACCATGTGCACGGGCTTCTCTGTGTCGAGGCCGGTGTTACTTCCCATCTGGAAGATCCCTTCAGGGATCGAGACCATGGTTATGCTGATAGAATTAACTATCATATCTACGGTGCTTGACCACCCGCTGCTTCCGGTTGCAGTGTTGGTCTTCAGCCGGTAATAGTAAGTTGTCGTTGAACTCACACTATGACTGAATTTATAAGAAGTGTCGGTTACAGTGTGGCTTGTAGCCTCGCTGAACAATGTGTTTGTGGCCTCCTCGAGAGTATATGAAACAGCTTCGCTCACGCTGTTCCAGCTCACATAATAACTCTCGCCGGAGCTTACGCTGCTGCCAGGGTCAATCAAAGTCGGCACTGAAATGCTGACCAGGACTGATTGGCTCTCACTCCACCCGCTTCTCACATTGTATTCATTCGTGGCCTGTACCCGGTAATAGTAAGTGCCCTGGCTTTTACCGGAAATGGAAGCATAAGTATTGCTCCCTGAATAAGCCGTGCTAGCCCCTGTAAAATTCGTGTTTGCAGCCTCCTGGAGCACATAGCCCGTGGCTCCGGTGACCCTGCCCCAGCTCACCCTGTAGCTGCCGTCCGGGCTGGGGTTGGGACTGATGCCGGTAATTTTGGGAATATAACCGGCGCTCCATTCGCTCGTACTGATCGTGACCGTGGTAGTCTGGCCGGCGAATACATCCACGTCGCTGTCCATGGCAAAGCGTTCGATTACGCCGCTGTTTTTACCGGTCAAGAGCACCTTCAGGTTGTTTTGGGCAGTTACGGTTATGCTGCCTTTGAACCGGCCATCAGAGACCGTGCTGGTCTGGGAGGCAATCTGGGTGTTGTCCGATTGCAAGACCCGCACTTCAAGCTGGTCTACTGCGGATAGCCTGGGGCCTTGTCCGGCTTTCTCTTTTTGGGTGAGGGTCTTGGATAATGAATCAGGTCTTGCCGCTGATAATCCGGGGCCGGGCATATCATCTTCAAAAACTATGACAATCTGGCCCTGCGCCGTCTCCGGTTCTGTAGGCAGGCGGTCTTTGTCGCACGTGGCCAGAAGACAGACTATTCCCAAAAACAGTATTTTTTTGATAAGAACTTTCATCATTTGTTTTTCCTGTCAGTTTGCAGGTATGTCATAGGTAATGGTTCCTGTGGTCGGCGGTGTGCTTCCGCCCCCTTTCTCGCCACCACCACCTCCTCCCACTGCTGCGGCCACTCCGCCGCCGGCAGCAGCTACCAAAATCCAGATCCACCACTTGCTGCCGCCTTTTTTCTTCACTGATACTGGAACTGTGGTGACAGGAGCGATGGACAAATCGACCAGATAATCATCCTTTAATTCAGCGGAGCTCTCCACGATTTCAAGCCGGGCTGTGTTCGGCATGACAGATATAACCTTTACCCTGGCCACAATTACCGGCTCGGGTTGTCCCCAGACCCGCTCCGTGAAATACACCACGCCTTCAGCACCGACTGCCAATCCATTGTCGCTGCCCCGGTTGATTTCAATATACGACCCGGAGACATTCAGCACCTGGGCGGTGAGCAGGGTCTGGCAAAAAAGGCTGATTGGTATAGTCTGGTTAATAAAAACGAGGAGCATTAACAGGCTGAGTTTTCGTCGCATAGGGTTCCCCTGATTTTTAAAACCGTATTGGAATAATTGAGATTTTTAATCCGTAGGGCCGCACCCTACGATGTCGGTCAAAGCGCTGTGGCCCGGGGTGGTTATATGGTCGACACGGCTGCTCACCCGTACATTGTCATTGGTTCCCGATTGACGTAGGGGCGGGTTTCAAACCCGCCCGTACAATGCCAAAGGTTCCCGATTGCCGTCGGGGCAATTCATGAATTGCCCCTACATCCAAATTACACCTGCAATGCGGCCAACCTCATTCAACCGCATCCTCCCATCCGCGATCTCACCACGGAGAATTATAAAAAATCCGGGCTATAAAACCACCTTTCAGCGGGCGATGAACAGAAAACTGCCGCCAGGCTCATTGCCCAGGAACTCCAGGAGAAAAGGCTGGGGGTCTACATAATCCATGTAATTGGTCTTTAGCTCCTCGACAGTCAGGATGCCGTCCTCGCCGCCGAAATTGCGCAGCCCTTCAAGGAACTTGCGCATGAAGGGGCTGTGAGAGCCCGGCCTGCCATCCGGCACGTACTCCCTGCCTCCTGAAGTAAAAAGCTGGCGCGTCTTGTAGCTCATCTTGCGGAGGATAAATTCCTCCCTTGGAATTTCCTTGTAGAAACTATCCTCCCCTTTCAAGGCGATCTCGGAAAAAAAAGTCCCGGCGAAACAGGCGTCTATCACTGTGAGAATGTGTTTGCAGGGAATATAGGTGATCACATTCTGCAGGATCGGGTATCCGATATAAGTCGAGAAATTGGGATCATCCGCAGGTTTTCTTCCATCGGCAGGGACAAAATAGCCGGTTTTGGTGGGCTCGTCGAAATGTCCATGCCCTGAGAGCATAATCAACAGCTCGTCGTTCTCGGAAAATTGACGGTTATAGTAGCTCCGGATGGTGCTCAATATTTCTTCTTTATCCGGGTTGAGTAAAATTTTAGTCTGGAAACCGTAATTTTCTTTAAGCTCTTTATCCAGCGTCTCGATATCAGTGACTGGATTCCTGAGTTTTCCACAGTTGTCGTACTCGTTGATTCCGATCAGCAGGGCATGACAGCCCATGTTGAGAGAGGCCAGCAGGTCCTTTTCCTTGTAGTCAAAAATCTGTTCGAGAGCAGCGCGGTTACCGGCCTGATCCAGGGCCTCGATCCGGACTGTATTTTTGCCCTGGGCCAGGGACGCTTCCGCTGTAAATTTGACAGTTTTTCCAGGCAGAAGCGCCATTTCCTCCGGTTTGGGAGCGGTCAGCACAGCATTCTTTCCATTAACTGAAACAGAGGCGACCTCTCCCTCATCTCTGGCCAGGCCGGTTATCTGAATGGTTTTCTCCCCGGTGGTGATAGAAATACCGCGTGTGGGCTCAGGGGAAACCAGCCTGATTTCCGGAGGGATTTGATCCAGAACGGCGAGGGTTGCCTGGACAATGCTGGTCAATCCATCCTTTACCTGCAGCTCCTCCGAATAAGTCTCATACCCGTCCATTGAGAGAATGAGCCTGTGCCTTCCGGGAGAGACATCTTTAAGAATGGCCCGGCCATTCTCATCCGTTATGCCTCTTTCCTGGCGATCCAATTTCAGGCTTGCCCCGGGTACATTGCTGCGGATAAGTATGGAGGATGCATGCAGGCAGGGCACCGATATGATCAGTGCAAGCAGAAGGAGCGAGGGCATGATACGTTTACACATTAATAATCACCCCCTTGTTAAAAGAATGTTATAACATTTCTATTATATTCAGTCTGGATTCTAATTTCAAGTAAATCTGAGCGCATAATGCATGAATATAAATTTCGATTAAATCATTAGCCTAAATAGTTGTTCTAATAATGGTTGATTTTCAGCTTGAATATTTGTGATTTCGGCCTTCAGGTGCCCGTCAGGCCTGGCGGGATTTTACTATCCATCTTCCAGTCCCCGGTAATTCACCCGAACCTGATCTCAGCATTTCAAGGGCTGCAGAATTCAAGCTGCTGTCTTTGATTATTCACAAATCATAAAGAGGCGGTTTCCCGGAGCCCCCGGGGGGTGGCGGGCGCATGAAATGCGCACCGCTGCGCTCCCGGCGCAGCGGTCTGTGCGACTTCCAGTCGTACAGCCGCCACCCCCCTCCTGCGCACGCTGAGAAAAATTTTGTCTATAAAAGACCTCCCATGCCCGAATATGCACTTCTTGGATATTCCCGGCTAGCTGTTTTTGATATTCCGGCCAGACTGAAAAAGGGAACAATCCACCGTTATTCCAAAAATATCATAACTCTTAATTTTCATTCTGTAGGGAGTAATACGCTTTTTTACTGAGGTAAAAAACTATCGGAAAGTTAATAGGAAGGATAGTTCTGGTATGACTGTTTATTCAGGCAGACGGTTGTTGAGAAGGCTTGCTCTCGCGGCGGCCAGGGCAAAGATGAGCCACAGCCAGCGGAAATTCATAATATCCATGTTCAGGCCCACCAGGAGATAGCCCGCCATTGCTGCATAAATAGCCAAGCCCAGGGGGTCGTCTTTCAGTTTGCGCCAGAGAGGCTTCCCGAGAAAGAAAAGCCACAAAATCGCCAGCCCCGCAAAACCCACAATGCCCCCCTCGGCCAGAGCGCCCATTAAGGTCGAATGAGGCTTGAGGTCCGGGAATGATTGGGGAATCAGACCGCCGTTCTCCTCCCGCAAGGCTTTCAGCTCATTAATATAACGTCCCGGCCCGATACCGAAGAAAGGGTTCCGGGCAAATAAGTTCCAGGAAGATCTAAGGAGATACAGATGCATGGAGGGCAGGTAGGTAAAACCGCCAGGCAGCCTCCGGTAGGCAGCTCCGTTCTCGAGGTGCGGGACATTCTTATACGAATACAGGCTGTGATGTGGCGCGGCTGCATCAAGCCTCAGAGAATCCGCAGCCTCCTGGCTCGGAGTGAAAAGGGCATCGGTAGTGTAGGTATAAAAGACCGAGCCGTAGAGAAATAAAACGGCAAAAGCGGTCCAAAGAGCGGTTTTATAAAACTTAGCGCGCTGCAGTGATTTGACGGATAAAACCTGGACTATTATAATCAGCCCCAGGATCAAACCCAGCAGGCCCCTCGAATATGTGAGCGCAAGGGCCAGGGCATGGACAGCCACTGCGGTCCACATGCTGTTGACAGAGAATTTCCGATCAACGCCTGGGAGATGATGGCCCGCTTTTTTCGAGAGCAGAAGTCCCAGGGAAAGGAAAAACCCGGCGTTAAGGTAGCTGCAAAAAAAGTTCGGGCTGTGGCCCGTTACTCCGATCAGCCTCCAGGCTCCCGGCCCTAGACTGGGATACCAGAGCGCCAGGGGCGTTTTCCAGCCTGCATAGGCTGCACCAACAGCGATAATCCCCACCGCTGACACTATGGTCGAAACAATGACCCAGGTCAAGACAAGGCGGATATACAGGCGGGCCTCCCCTACTGTGACCCGGAAAAGAAAATAGGTCACCACCAGCTCGATCTGGGCCAGAGCGGCTAAAGCCAGATTTTTTTCCAGACCGAACCGCACTGCCGCCAAGGCTGTCACCAGCAGAAAAATGAGCAGGCAGGCCAGGACCGGAAAGTCCTCGACCACAACCCCGGCAAGCCGCTTTCCGACACTCAGAGCAGCCAGTACAATCAACACCGGCACGAGGAAGTCCGCAGGCATTACATGAGGCACTCCCAGGAAATAAGTTATATTGAGAGGCAGCAGGACTAAATAGACAGACCATGTCAGTTTTATTTTAGCGCTCATAAACCGCTGCCTGTGAGTTATTAAAAAAACGAAAGAATTCTCCGCTACTCTTTTGGAGTCGTGAGTTCCAAAACGCTCGAGATTACGGTATTTTGCTCACCTTCTGTCATCCCCGGATACAGGGGGAGTGCCACTGTTTGCTCAGCAGCGGCTTCCGAATGTCTGAGGTTCGTTTTCCGGCCGATTTCAGCGTAGCAGGGCTCGAGGTGGGCGCACATCACACCCCGGCGGGTCGAGATGCCGCGATCGAGCAGCCTTTGCATCAGCTCGTCACGGCTGAGTGGACAGTTGGCTTTCAAGCGCAGGAGGTATGTCTGGAAAGTGTGTGCCGAATATTCCGGCACAAAGGGCGGCTGAAGGACCGGGTGATTGCTGAAAGCCAGGCTGTAGCGACAGGCCAGCTCTGACCGTTCCTTGAGCAGGCTCCCCAGACTGTCCAGCTGCGCGATACCTACGGCAGCCTGGATGTCTGTCATCCGGAAATTGTATCCGACAACCGGATAATGTTCGAAGACCACCCGGTCGCTGCGGTGTCTCTCCAGGCCGGAAACACTCACTCCCTGATTCCTGAGCATTTTCAGCTTTTCCGCGGTTTTCTCGCTCCGGGTGGCCACCATCCCGCCCTCGCCTGTGGTGATAATCTTGCGCGGATGGAAGCTGAAGCAGGCAAACTCTGCCTCTGAACCCACCGGACGCCCCTTGTATCTTGTGCCTATCGCGCAGGCGGCATCCTCCACCACCGGGATCCCGTGTCTGACTGCAATCTCGTAAATCCTGTCCAGGTCCGCAGCCTGTCCGACCTGGTGCACCGCGATTATGGCTGCGGTCCGGCCAGTGATTGCGCTCTCTATTGCAGCCGGGCCGATATTATAAGTGGCAGGGTCGATATCCACAAAAACCGGGGTTGCGCCGCAGTGCACAGCAGAGTTGGCCGTGGCGATAAAAGAGAACGAGGGAACAATCACCTCATTCCCCGGGCCGATTCCCAGGGCGTGCAGGCTGAGAAAAAGGCCCGCAGTGCAAGAGGATACTGCCACGCAATACTTGGCCCCGATTGTTCCGGCGAATTTACGCTCGAATTCCTCGACCCGCGGCCCCTGGGTGACCCAGCCCGAGAGCAGGGTCTCGCGGACCAGCTTATATTCTTTCTCCCCCAGATTTACCCGCGTAATGGGAATCATCGCGCCCCTGGCTTTCTAAAAAACTATTTTAAAATCTGCTTAAAACCGGTGGAATGCCCCGACACGGACAGACGGAATTTTATTTTACCTGGACAAAACCGCAAAATCAAGATATTCCTGCACGGGTTTTCTCCCCTGGTTCAGGCCGGCGGCTGCCTTGAGTCATAGAATCCCTGAGAGGCCTTCCCTGATCGTGTCGCAGACCAGTCTGACCTCATCCTCGGTAATATCAGCGCACAGCGGCAGCGAAAGTATTTTCCCGGCAGCTTCCTCAGCCACAGGGAAATCTCCCCGGCCGTATCCCAGATCTGCGAAAGCCGGCTGAAGGTGTATCGGCACCGGATAGTGGATATTGGTCTGGATCCCGCGGCTTCTTAAAAATTCGATCAGCCTGTCCCGCTGGCTGCTCTGGATGACGAAAACATGGAAGACATGTTTCACTCCCGGAGGAACCACCGGCAGTTGCAGACCGCTGCTTTCCAGCTCCTTCAGGTAAAGGCCGGCCCGCTCACAACGCAAAGTAGTCCAATGCTCCAGGCGGCCCAGCTTGATACTTAATACCGCGCCGGTGAATGTATCCATGCGGTAGTTGAAACCCACCAGTTCATGATAGTACTTACGCGGTGAGCCGTGGTCCCGCAAAAGGCGCATCTTCTCGTACAAGCCGCTGTCATTGGTTACCACCGCGCCTGCATCTCCCAGGGCGCCCAGATTCTTGCCCGGGAAAAAACTGAAAGCCGCCGCCCGGCCGAACCCCCCCACCCTGCGCCCCCCGAGAGCGGCCCCATGAGCCTGGGCTGCATCCTCGATCACTGTCAGCCCATGGCGCCGGGCTATCTCCATTATTTTATCCATCTGCGCCGGGCAGCCGTAAAGATGAACCGGCAAGATCGCGCGAGTTTTAGGGGTCACGGCCGGCTCGATCAACTCGGGTTTCATGAGATAGGTCTGCTGATTTAGATCCACGAATACCGGCTTCGCGCCGCAATGGGCGATAGCCTCAGCCGTGGCCGCAAAAGAATTGGGCACAGTAATCACCTCGTCTCCAGGGCCGATCCCGCAAGCCACAAGCGCCAGATGCAGGGCTGTAGTGCCGCTCGAGGTGCCCAGGCAGTAGCTCACTCCCTGGTAAGCCGCGAATTCCTCCTCGAAACGGGTCACCTCAGGACCGAGAATGAACCTCCCATGCTCAAGCACCCGCCCGAGCGCCGCTTTATATTCAGCCGCCAGTGCATCGTTCTGTCGCTTCAGGTTCATGAAAGGAATTTTCATCGAAGCCTCGTTTGTTTCACAGCTTGAATTTCATATTGAAGGTTAAAAGTTATCAATTGTCCTGGTTTGAATCAAGCGTTCTCTTTCCATATTTCGGTTTAAAATACCCGGTGTCCCCTGAATTATTACGGAGTTTCAGTCAAAAGATGACACCAATACAAAATACACTCTGGATTCCTGTTGCCTGCATAGCTTTCCCCGATACCCGTGAACCGTTCTTTTGGGATTAATTCGGTTTCAGCCATTTAAGTAATCCTGCTATTTCTCTTATCCGAAAAGCACCCCCGCTGAATTTGCTGATTCCTGACGGTTTTCATACGAAATCATGGCATTCCTGTGATTTTTGGCTTAGATTTCTACGGATTTGTCAGTTATACGCTATCCAATTTAATTATAAGAGCCTGCAGAATTACAGGAAAATTCCTTTCACAGGTTTTCAGTAAAAACGCAAAATTTGTACCGTTCTTGGTTTTTACCGGGTATCCCACAACCCGACTCCGGAGGTAGCTAGCAATGAAGGGAAATTTTAGGAGGATAGTATTTCTCTCGGTTTTCGCTTTTGTGGTGGCCGATTTTGTCCTCTGGTCGCAAGCGCCCCAGAAGCATACACGCTGGTGTGCGCTGTCAGATTTCACTTATGATCCAGAGAAAGAGAGCATAGTAAGCATTGTGCCGAGCGACCACCCGTCTCTGAGCCGTCCGTGCCCGATAACAGAGAAGCTCGATTACGAACAGGTGGAAGAAATGGTCAGCCTGGCGGTCGATCTCGCCGGCGGACTTGAAAACCTCCTCGAACCTACGGACCGTAAAATCGTGATCAAGCCCAACCTGGTCGAGCCTGCTCCCAATGGCAACGGGGCAAACACTGACTGGCGTGTGGTGCGGGCGCTGGTCCTGCTTCTCTATCGGCTGAACCCGGAGTTCGAGATAGTAGTGGCCGAGGGAGCGGGCGACTGGGCCAGGCCGGGCACTCCTCTCGTATCGGACTCGGCTCTGGAAGGGGATGGTTACGAGGTATCAGGTTACCGCGAAATGATTGAGTTTCTGCAGAATGATCCGGATTTCCCGGGGCTCAATCTGCGGTGGGTCGATTTAAACTATGATCAGGTCACCGAAATACCCGTGCCCGGGCCGAGATTATCAGACTGTCAGACTTCTTTCTTCCTCCCCCGTACAGTGCTCGGGGCGGATTTCGTGATCAATGTTCCAGTGCTCAAAGTACACAGCACCTGTATTACAGCAGGCTTGAAAAACTGGATCGGGCTGCTTCCGGGTATGGTCTACGGGTGGCCGAAAGCTCTAGGTTACAATAACAACGGTATCCGCCTAGACCATGACACTGAGTTCATCCATAAAAATATAGCCGACCTTGTACGCACTGTGGGCTGTGATTTAGTGGTGGTGGACTGTATTGTGGGAAAAGAAAAAACCAAATTCCGCTGGGGTAACCCCAGGCGCAGAAACATGATCGTAGCTGGAGATGACGTAGTAAGCGTGGACGCCGTGTGTGCGAGCCTGATCGGCCTGAACCCCGAGGATGTGGAGCATATCACCCTCGCCGCACTCTCAGGTGTAGGACAGAACGATCTGGAGCGGATCGAGGTTCGAGGCGGCTTGATCGACGAATGCAAGACCAGGTTCGTCAAAGCGGAAAACGAACTGCCCCTGGACCATAAAAACAAGCTGTATCCCTATTACGGCCAGGGCAACCGGGTCTGGCTCCTGAACGGCCCTCATCCCGGGCTTGATATGAAGACCGATTACCTGGGCGGGGAAGCCGGAGCCGCTCCCTTGCCTGAGCTGGACGGCTGGAGCCAGCCGATCTTCTTTTTCGACAACACGATCGATCCAGCCGGCTATTTCCAGGACTCGGTCGACTGTACCTATTATGCTTTCACCTATCTCCAGGCCCACCAGGACACCCGGGCCCGGCTTTGGCTCGGCTCAAGCGGAAACATAAAGGTCTGGCTTAACGGGGAGGTGGTTTACACGTACGATAACGGCACCAGAGCACACAAACTGCCCAATGATCTGGTCGAGGTCAATATCAGTGCCGGACTTAACAGGATTCTTGTCAAAGCGCCCATGCAGTATGGCATCTGTGAATTCAGCCTCAATGTTTGTGAGCCGGAAAACGATAAGAATTACGCGGGCAACCGCCTGGAAGGTGTCAGGTTTGTCACTGATTTCAGGCTCTAGAACTGCTGAACGCCAGTAAATCCGAGATTATTTCTGATATTATTCTGGAGGATATGATTTAATGGCCAACAAATGGAGAAAAATCCTGATTTTCGCGGTTGCAGTCTTTGTGGTCGCCGATTTCATCCTTTGGTCGCAAGCGCCGCAGAATCACACGCGCTGGTGCAAGCTGTCGGACTTTACTTACAATCCGGAGAAAGAAAGCGTGGTAAGTATTGTGCCCAGCGACTACCCTTCCTTGAGCCGCGCATGCCCGATTACAGAGGCTCTCGATTACGAGCAGGTGGAGGAGATAGTCAGCCTGGCAGTAAAGCTCGCCGGCGGACTAGAAAACATGCTCGGGCCCACGGACCGTAAAATCGTGATCAAACCCAACATAGTCGAGCCTGCTCCGAACGGCAACGGGGTAAACACGGACTGGCGGGTGGTCAAGGCCCTGGCTCTGCTTCTTTACCGTCTGAACCCTGAGCTTGAAATAGCGGTGGCCGAGGGCGCGGGCGGCTGGGCCAGGCCTGGCACTCCTAACGCTCCAGCCTGGTCTTTAAGCGATGGCTACAAGATATCCGGGTACCAGGAAATGATCGAGTCTATGCAAAACGATCCCGCCTGTCCGGGCCTCAATCTCAAATGGGTGGATCTGAACTACGATGACACAGTGAAAGTGACTGTGCCTGTGCCGAGAATTTCCAATGACCAGACCTGTTTCTTCCTCCCCCGCACAATCGTAGAGGCGGATTTTATAATCGATGCCCCTGTGCTCAAAGTGCATACCACCGGGATAACAGTGGGCCTGAAAAACTGGGTCGGGCTGCTTCCGGGTATGGTTTACGGCTGGTCGAAAGATGCCGGGTACAACAGAAACGGTATCGGCCTGGATCATACGCCCAACCGGCTGCAGGAAAACATGGTCGAAATCATGCGCACGGTCCGATGCGATTTGGTTGTGGTGGATGGGATCGTGGGCAAAGAACTAAGCAAATACACCGCGGGTTACCCCAAGCGCAGAAACATGATCGTGGCCGGAACAGATGTAGTAAGTGTGGATGCCGTGTGCGCAAGACTGATGGATATAAATCCCGACGATGTGGAGCATATCTCTCTTGCCGCTCTCACTGGACTGGGGCAGAACGATCTCGGGCAGATCGAGGTTCGAGGAAGCTCGATCGCAGAAAGCGGGACCAGATTTATCAAGTCAGAAAGCGAGATTCTCCAGAATTATAAAAACGACCGGTATCCTTATTACGGTCAGGGGAACAGGGTCTGGCTCTTGAGCGGCCCTCATTTCGGGCTGGATATGGATAAAGACTTCTTGGGCGGCGAGGCTGACATTGAGCCAATCCCGGGTCAGAAGGGGTGGAGCGAGCCGGTCTACTTTTTCGATGACCCGATCGATCCCGCCGGTTATTTCCAGGACACGCTCGACTGCGTCAATTACGCTTTCACCTATCTCGAGGCCCAGAAACAAGCCCGCGGCAAGCTGTGGCTGGGCTCGCGCCAGGATCTGACTGTCTGGCTCAACGGGGCGGTGGTCTACACTTACAAAGGCACAAGAACTCACAGGCTGCCTAATGATGCTGTCGAGGTCGATATCCGTGCCGGGATCAACAGGATTCTTGTCAAATCAGCTCAGCGCTACGGAGTCAGCGAGTTCAGTCTCAATGTATGCGAGACAGAAAGCGACAGTAGTTACGCCGGTAACCGTCTCGCCGGAATAAAATTCCTGTCCGAATCCGAGGAGGCCGACTCTATCAGGGCCGATTACAACCGGGATGGCCGGCTGAATATCCTGGATGCTGTCACCTTGCTGCGGACTATCCAGGAAAATCCCAGCGAGGAATGCGACTTCAACGGCGACGGCAGCATAGACGTAACTGATGTGATCGGACTGATTGTCTACATAGTCGACAGAAAATAAACTCTGCTTTTCATTAAAATATCGGGAGGACCGGCTTATGTCATCGGAATTCTTGCGCCGGGGGGTCTGGAAGACCGCCAGGCGGCGGATAACCTTGAGTGCTGTAATCGCGATTCTGTCAGGCTGTTTCTTGCTGTTCTCCAGCACTGCCTTTTCGCTTCACGCAGGAAAAGAGGGCAGCGAAAAAGCAAAGGAGATTGTAAGGGCTTCCCTTGATCCATTGGAAGGGCTGGTCCTGGAAAACGAGCGGATATGGATAAAAATTTCAGACCGCTTAGTGATAAAACCCGCTTTAAAGAAAGAGGGGCGGCGCCTGAGTCTTGTCTCAGCCGGCGAGACTGATAATCCCGCTTTCCACCTGGCAGTGGGGGGCCTGACAATCAACAATTTCCGCGTGGACTGGGAGAAGCTCCTCCAGGAAGAGGTGAACGACTGCCTGGGCCGGGGCATGAGATTTCATCTCAAGGCTTATGCGGACCAGTACGGTGGTTTGTTGTACAAGAGTATCCGGCTCGAGGCTGATTTGACCCTCTCATTTTACGAAAAGTTTCCCTGCGCAGTTATCTCCTCGGTGAAATTCACCAATCTCGGCAAGGAGCGTCTCGAACTCGATAAGCTGGTGAGCAATTATTACCGGCTGGACCGCAGACTGCTCGATCCCGAGGAGCAGCCCTGGCGCTTTGCCTCTTACCAGGGGGCTGCTTTGCGCTGGGGCCGCGATTATTCCCTGATCTGGATCACGCCCGATTTCGACCGGCGGAATTTCATGGGTCTGGGCGAGCTCGCCTCCAGCGATGTGGCCGGCGGCGGAGTACCTTTAATCGACCTCTGGGCGCCGGGGTGCGGGCTGGCTGTGATGAGCGCCGAGCCGTCCCAACAGTGGATTTCCATGCCCGTGCGCACAGCGGAAGACGGACGGGTTGAAATATCAATCGCCGAAACCCCGGAGGCCCGCCTGAAGCAAAATATTTTCCTCTCTCCAGGCGTTTCTTACACAACTATCCGCACTGCTGCGGTGCTCCACGAGCTCGACTTTTACGAGCCGATAAGCGTTTATGCCGAGCTTTTGCGCGCCCAGGGAGTGAAAATACCGACCACCTCACCGAAACTGGCCTACGAGCCGTACTGGAAAAGCTGGGGCCTGAGGATGGATTTCACTTTGGACCAGATTTACGACGCGCTCCGCTCGCTCAAACGAATCGGCATAAGCTGGGCCAATCTGGATGACGGGTGGTTTACCTGGTACGGTGACTGGAACCCCAACCCCGCTCCGGGTAAGTTCCCTGGCGGTGAGAAAGATATGATCGCTTTTGTGAGCCGCCTGCACACCGAGGGCTTCAAGACCAGCCTCTGGTGGTACCCGCAGGGCGTAAGCCCGGAAAGCGACCTGGCCCGGGCCCATCCCGAATGGCTCGTCCGGAACGAGGACGGCTCGCTTCCCCTGAGTAAAAGAGGGCTGTATTACCTCTGTCCGGTGCAACCCGAGTGTATCGAGTTCATCAAGGGTATGACGCGGAAAATCCTTGTGGACTGGGGCTATGACGGACTGTATCTCGATACCCAGGACCAGAGCTCGACTCCGCCGTGTTTCAACCCGGCGCACAACCACAGCTCCCCGCTCGAATCATTCAGCGGACAGCCTGCTTTCTACGAGGCAATCTACCGGACAGCTCAGGAAGCCAGGCCCGGCTACCCGGTCGAGATGTGTATCTGCAGCATGCCCCACGACCCTTTCAAAATGCCGTTCTTCAATGTGGCCAGTGCCTCGGACCCGATTAACCTTTACCAGGTGCGCAGAAGGGTGAAAGCGGAAAAAGCCTTCCGCGGCCCCACATTCTGCGTTGGCGACTGCTACCAGGTCCCCATGGATGAGTGGGAAGGGTTCTCGGTGCCTGAATCGTTCGAGAGCGCCATGGGCGCAGGGGCCCAGGTAACCACTTTCTATACGGACCTGACCCCTGAGCAGGAAAAGAAATGGAAGCGCTGGCTCGGGATGTACAGGAAAATGGGCCTGGCCTGGGGCGAGTATCTCAACCTGTACGACATCGCCTTTGACAAGCCCGAGGCCCACGTGGTGCGAAAAGACAACAAGCTGTATTTCGGCTTCTTCGCTGACCAGTGGAGCAGGGCCGAGCCGCTAGTCTTGCGCGGCCTGGAACAAGGCAAAACCTACCGCGTGCGCGATTACGCCAATAACCTTGACCTGGGCCGGGTATCCGGGGACAACCCGGTATTGTACCGGGCCTTCAAGGATTTTTTACTGATCGAGCTGACCCCCTTGCCATAGTAATTGTCACCCTTCTCAGGTTCCTGGGATAGTAAGGGTGGTATTGGAAACGCCCCATAATTTATTTCTTGATTATCCGGAAAACAAGGCTTATCTTTTCAAAAATTTCTTTAAAGTTTCAATCTATTTATTAGACTATAAAAATGCTTGATCTCGCCGATCTTCTTGCACGTGGGTATTTTCCTCGCGAGCTCCCTCCCCCTTTTACAACTCAGCCTTATAGTGAAATACTGAAGAAAAAACAAGGTTCTTTACCTTCAGAGTTTGATCCAAGTAATAAAAATATTATATCAAAACCGGTGGTACACAATTTTACCAGACCCGGTTCCTTAAGAAGAAAATTTAGTATTCCTAATCCCTTAAATTTTTATCAATTAGCTAAAATACTTACACAGGAATGGATGTATTTTTTTAAACATTGTGATAAGTCTCAAATCTCTCTTAGCAAACCAACTATCAAGACAGACGGTGAACGTGCGATTGAAAGGCTTTATACACTTGGCGACCTCCCTCAACACCGTGCTAAGGTTCGAGCTACTTCCCGATATATTTTGCAAACGGATATAGCGACATTTTACCCCTCTGTTTATACGCACAGTATCCCCTGGGCACTTCATACTAAAACAAAGTCCAAAGCGAATAGAACTGAGAAATTAATAGGTAATTTGGTTGACCGAATTATCCGTAATTCCCAAGATGGTCAAACGATTGGAATTCCAATTGGTCCGGATACTTCTTTACTTATTGCGGAAACAATAAATTCTGTTATTGATGTATCCCTTAGCAAATATTCAGATCAGAATGGTTACCGATACATGGATGATTTTGAATTCGGTTTTAATAATTATGCCGAAGCTGAACTAATGTTGGCTAAACTTCAAGAACTTCTCAACGATTTTGAACTACAACTGAATCCTAAAAAGACAAGAATTTTTGAACTTCCAGAACCACTTGAGAATCCTGGTATAGTGGAGTTAAGGAATTTCCCTTTCAGGGGTAAACATGCAAGTTCCCAGGAACATGACCTTATCCACTACTTTACACGTGCGTTTCAGTTGGTAAAATCTTATCCTGATCAGGGAATACTCAGATATGCCGTGAGTCGATTAAACTACGATGAAATCACCGAAAACAACAGGAGCTTTTTTCAGAATCTACTCCTACAGTGTGCGACAACTGATCCTGGAACATTACCTTTTGTTATTGAGCAGTTAAAACGCTTTTCAGAAAAGTCCTATGAAATTGATAATGATACCCTGAAAGCTACTTTAAACAAAATATTGGTTACGCATGCGCCATTAGGGCATGGAGGAGAAGCAGCTTGGGCTCTTTGGGGATTTCTCTTGTTCTCTATTCAAATTGATGATGCCGTTGCTAATAAATTAATACTTTCAGAAGATGATATTGTGGCCATTCTTGTGCTGGATGCCAAGGAGAAAGGTCTTATTAGCAATAATGTGAATTTCAAATTTTGGCAATCGTTGATGAAAGTGGATGAGCTACGAGACAAACATTGGTTGTTGGCATATGAAGCAAATATTAAGGGTTGGCTACCAACTGCATCAGGCAATGATCACGTTGATTTGGAGCCGGGATTTAGTTTCTTAAAAAAGAACGATGTTTATTTTTATGATGATGAACTCAGTACTACTTATACTTCCAAAAAGCCAATCGGACCTCCAATAAGATGGATGGGTTATTAATTGGGTGTTTCTGTCAATACTAATATAAAGAGTACCATTTCGTTTACTTGCCAGAATATAAACATAATATTTTCATAACTTCCTTGGATTCCCGTTTGCACGGGAATGACATTCTTTGACATGTTCTACACAGAACGTCAAAATATAACATTATACTGGATACTTTATTGGCGCTATAAGGATTAAATCGATGTATTTGAATATTATTTATGCTGCATTAATTAAGACTATGTATAGTAAGTGAATTAACCGCAATGTTGTTCACTTTAGGCGGGAAAGGCAAACGATGTCATTCCCGCTTGCGCGGGGATCCAGGTTTTTAAGCCGATTTTCTGGACCCCCGCTTTCGCGGGGGTGACAAAAAGAGAGTGTTGTCGCTTTAAGTGAACGGTATTGGAATTAACCGGTATTTTCCCGGAAAGTGAGAGACTTATATGACCTCAAGAGAACGAGTGCTTGCCGCCCTGAACCACCGCGAGCCTGACATGGTTCCGCTGGATTTTTCCGGGCACCGGTCATCCGGGATCAGCGCGATTGCCTATGCAAAACTGAGGAAATTCCTCGGCCTGGAAGAGAAACCAGTCCGAGTCTACGATCCGGTCCAGCAGCTGGCGATTGTGGATCACGACGTGCTCGATCTTTTCGGCGTGGACACTATCGAGCTGGGCCGCGGTTTCGCCCTGGATGAAAGCGCCTGGTCGGACTGGGTCCTGCCGGATGGCACGCCGTGCAAGATGCCGGTCTGGGTCCGGCCCGAGCGCATGGGCAATGAATGGGTGATCCGCTCCTCAAGCGGCAGGGTGATCGGCAGGATGCCTGACGGGGCGCTATATTTCGAGCAGGCGTATTATCCGTTTGCAGAGGGCGCCAATTTAGAGGCGATACCTGAAGCCAATGCTGAAAGCATGTGGAGCGTGGTAGCCTCCCCGCCGGGGCCCCTGGTGAGTGGACCCGAGGGGCAGAAAATACTTTCCAGCGGCGCCGGAGAGCTCAGGGAAAAGACCGGCAGGGCCGTAATCGGCCTTTTTGGCGGTAATCTCTTCGAGGCCGGCCAGGCACTTTTCAGGCACGACAACTTTTTCATGCTCCTGGCCGGAGAGCCGGCCAGGGCGCACCGTTTTCTGGATAAACTTGTCGGGATCAACCTGGCAGACCTGGAAAAGTTCATGGATGCTGTCGGACAGTATATCGATATCATAGTATTCGGCGATGACCTGGGCATGCAGACCGGGCCGCAGATCTCGCCCGGGATGTACCGGGAGTTTTTCAAGGAGCGCCACGCCTGCATGTGGAAGCGCGCCAAGAAGCTGGGAGATGTCAAGGTGATGCTCCACTGCTGCGGCGGGGTGCGGGAGCTCCTCCCTGACCTGATCGAGGCTGGCCTGGACGCCATAAACCCGGTCCAGATCTCATGCCGCGGCATGGATGCAGCAGGTCTCAAAAAGGATTTCGGCTCTGAGATCACTTTCTGGGGCGGCGGCTGTGATACCAGGGAAATACTGCCCAAGGGCTCTCCGGAGGAGATCCGGAAGCATGTCAGGGAGCAGATAGAGATAATGAAGCCCGGCGGCGGTTTTGTCTTCCAGCAGGTGCACAATATCCTCGCGGATGTCCCGCCGGAAAATATCGCGGCCATGTTCGAGGCTGTGCTAAAGTGGCGGTGAGCCCGGATAAACCAAAATAGCGCCCTCACCGATGAACCACCCTGCGGCAAGCCACACTTTCACCCCCACATTAAATGGCACGGCATTCCGTGCCCCTAAACCTTTCATCAGCAGCAGGCTACCCTGAAACAGAGCTTCGAGGAATTATTTTCGATTATAAGACGTTTAAGCCTTGACTTTTTATGCCTAAAGTTGTACAATAATACTGTACAACTATATTCAGGAGAAAATACTATGGTTCAGACTACGTACTCCAACCTGCGGGCGAATCTTGCCAAGTACCTGAGGCAAGTTACCTCGGATAACGAAGTGGTGGTGATCAACCAGAGAGGAAGAGAACCGGTCGCCCTGATAGCAGCATCCGAGCTGAATGGCCTGCTGGAGACAGCTCATCTTCTGAGGTCTCCCAGGAACGCCAAACGGCTGATCGATGCAATCAGCAGGGCGGCAGACGGCAAGGTCAAGCCCTCATCGCTGGACCAACTCCGTAAAGAGGTCGGCCTTGAATGACTGTTAAAGGCAGGGTTTGCGTTTTCCAGCCGGAGTTTATCGAGGACCTCGAGTACTGGGTAAAGAACGACCGGAAGACGGCGCTCAAGGTCCTGGAGCTTGTAAATGATGTTCTGAGAACTCCCATCAAGGGGAAGGGCAAGCCGGAGAAACTGAAGTACCTCGGCCCGGATGTCCGGTCCCGGAGGATCACCCAGGAACACCGCCTGGTTTACATGATCAGAGATAAACAGATCGATTTCCTCCAGTGCCGCTATCACTATTGAGATTATGCCCGGTCGCCGTCCAAGACCGGGGGCGGGCCGGCAATCCGAGCTCTGTCTTTTTTTTCAGTCCTTTTCAACAATTTTCCCTTCCCCTGCTCGATTATCCCGCCCGGCACGCTTTTGGCTTTCCCAATCAAGGCGCCCGTCTCAAAAACCCCAACGGTTGAATTTTCACTATTTCTTGATTAGATTATAGTTAACAAATTTTTTCAATTTTCCATCATGGGGCAAAGCGGCGGTAACTTTTAAAAGGCCGCTGCGTTTTCCCTAGAAAAGGAAATTTACAATGCCTTCCCGGGCATTATCTTTTTAGAGCGGAGATAGTGAAATGTCAGAGCTGACCCTGGAACAGGTAAAGCGCGACCTTTACGCCAGAAAGCACCCGAATATCACCCCGGTTCATATAGAGGCCAGGGCGCCGATGATTTACGAGATCCTGCGGCTCAAGGCCAAACACAATGTAGTGATTCTGGGCCATAATTACATGGAGCCCATGTTGTTCAACCTCTCAAGCCGGGAGGAGCAGGGAGATTCCCTGGCCTTGAGCCGGTATGCGGCCAGCACCGCTGCCGATTACATAATTTTCAACGGTGTGTTTTTCATGGCGGAAACAGCCAAGATCCTGAGCCCTGAGAAAAAGGTGCTGATCGCTGACAGGACCGCAGGATGCTCGCTGGTCGATGATTTCGACTCGAACTTGATCGAAGAGCTGAAAGCCGCGCATCCCGGGGTGCCGGTGATGATTTATGTAAACTCGAGCGCCGAGGCCAAAACCAGAAGCGATGTTGTCTGCACCTCGGCCAATTGCGAGCGGATCGCCAGGGCCATGCCTGGGGACAAAATCATTTTCGTGCCGGATGTCCTGTTTGCCCGGAATCTGGCTGATGAGCTTGCCGGGATCAAGGAAGTCATTTATCCCAAAGGAAAAGCCAGGGCCCGCGGCGCAGTCTGCGAGGTGCACGAAAAGTTCTCCCTCAAGGATGTGCTGGCGATTCGCAAGTCGTTCGAGATTCCCAGAGGCCATCCCACCCGCATGATTTACGCCCACTGGGAGTGCCGGCCCGAGGTACTCAGGGAGGTGGATTTTTACGGCAGCACCTCCCAGATACGAAACGACATCGCCGAGAGAGCATCGCACAACTGTCTCGAGCGCGCCTTCGTGGCCTCGGAGTGCGAGTTCACCGCCAACCTGGCCGCGGATTTCCCCTCGGTGCAGTTTTTCACTGCCTGCTCGGTAAGATGCCAGCACATGGCCAAAGTCACCTTGGGGGGAGTGCTGGAAATCCTCAGGAGGATCGACAGGGGTGGAGATTTATCAGAGTACGAGGTGGTGCTGGACCAGGAGATTATCCGCCGCGCCAGGAAACCGATTGAGCTGATGTTGCAGTTGAGCTGACCCGGAGAATGCGGGCTGATTCAGGCGGAGATTATGGATTTTGGGTGGCGATTGTGGCCCAATCGGGGATCTGGCCCGGGTCGATATTGAATACCGCGAGACCGAGCGTATAGACCAGAATCGTGACCAGCAGCGCCCCGATCAGGTTCATCCAGAGGCCAATCCGGGCCATCTGGGGTATGCGCACCCAGCCGCTGCCGAATACTATTGCATTGGGCGGTGTGGCTACCGGAAGCATAAAAGCGCAGCTTGCCGAGATTGTGGCCGGGATCATGAGCATGAATGGATGAATCCTCATGGCTACGGCCGCAGCCGCCACCACAGGGAGCAGCATGGTGGTGGTCGCAGTGTTCGAGGTTATCTCGGTGAGAAAGGTAAACATCAGGCAGGTGCAGAGAATCATCACCGGCGCTGGCACGTTCTGGAGCCAGGTCAGATGTTCGCCCAGCCAGAGTGCCAGGCCTGTCACTTCCATGCCTTTGGCCAGGGCAAATCCCCCGCCGAAAAGAATCAGGATCCCCCACGGAACGCCTTCCCGGGCTGCCTTCCAGTTAAGGATGAACCGCCTTTCGCGCCAGTTTTCCGGAATAAGAAACAGCAGGCAGCCCATAGCCACGGCAACCGTGGAATCATCAATCAGCGGGAACCAGCGGGTCAGGCCCCAGGTCTTGTAAAAGCCGAGATCGATCGGCTGTCGGAAAATCCAGCCCAGGGCGGTAAGGCAAAAGACTGCAAGCACCGCCTTCTCGCCCCAGGTCATCGGTCCGAGAGCGCGCATATGATCGGTGATATAACTGGAGCTGCTCTGGATATCGAAAGAGGTGAGTTTGCGCACCGGCACTTTCGACGCACGGCGGATGAGCAGCTGCCAGGTCACGGGAATAAAGACAACCACCAGCGGCAGACCCAACAGCATCCACTGGAGAAAATTTATCTCCGGAGCCTGGGGAAAAAGTTTTTTCACGAACCCTGCCATCACGATATTCGGGGGTGTGCCGACAAGGGTGCCTATTCCGCCGATACTCGAGGCATAGGCGATGCCGAGCATCAGGGTCAAGCCGAAATTATCCCTGAAAATCCTGGCCTGGTCCGGGGTCTCGAGGCTTGTCGAATCCGCCATCTGGAGCACCACGGCCATGGCAATCGGCAGCATCATCATCGTAGTGGCGGTATTGGAGATCCAGAGGGAGAGAAAAGCCGAGGCCACCATGAATCCCAGCACCAGGCGGGAGGGGCTGCCGCCGATGGCGCGGATGATATTGAGAGCGATTCTGCGGTGCAGGCCCACTTTCTGCATGGCTACGGCGATCAGAAACCCGCCGAAAAAGAGGTAGATCATCCGGTCGGCGTAGCTCAAGGGGGTCTCGCTGGCCGGGAGAATGCCCAAAAGGGGGAAAAGCGGCAGGGGCAGGAGCGCTGTGGCCGGGATTGGAATCGCCTCGGTGATCCACCACACAGCCATCAGGGAAGCCACAGCGGCCATTCGCATGGCTTCGGGCCTGAGATTAGCCGGGCAGGGCAGGAGAAGAAAGAGAAGAAATAACAGCGGGCCGGAAAAAAGGCCGATAACCGGCCGCAAACTATGCTCAGCGTTCATTTCGGGCATAGGAGAAATCCCCAATGTTCCCTTTACCGGGCTCCGGTGCTGGAAGTCTCGCAGAAGTGAGTAGAATAGATACTCTCAACCCTGGATGTCAAGGGAAATCTCGCTGGAAAAGATTTTAATCCTCACAGTCCAGGGACTGAACTCGCCCTTGAACAGTGAATAAAAAAAGAGTATTTTAATGACAAGAGCAGCAGTCAATAAAAAGTTCCGGACCTTGATCTAATCCGGAAAATTCATAACAATTTTCCGTTCCCATTTTTCGTAGGGGCGCTCCCGCGTGTGCGCCCGATTACCATCGAAAAATTACCGAACGACGGGCGGACACATGGGTCCGCCCCTACGAGTTTTGTGGTAATTTGTGAATAAGAAGGGCTATATTGAGCTTCTGGAGAGAAGCATGCCAGATGAAAGATTGGAAAATCTGAGCCGGCGGATTCTTGACGAGGAGGACAAAAGCCTCTCCCGGTTTGCCACCCTGCACAGCGAGGCGCGCCGCTCCCATTCAATCGGCGACCGGGACTTCCGCAGCGAGTTTGCCAGGGACCGGGACCGGATTCTTTACAGCGGCGGGTTCCGCAGATATGTGGGAAAGACCCAGGTGGTCTATTTCGCCTCACAGTTTGATGAGCACATCTCCAACCGGGCCATCCACACCATCCAGGTCTCGCAGATCAGCCGCACTATCGGCCGTATCTTGCGTCTCAACCTGGATTTGATAGAAGCTATCGCCCTGGGGCACGATTTGGGGCATCCGCCTTTCGGCCATGACGGGGAGGCGTTCCTGGATGAACTGTGCCACGAAAACGGTATCGGCCATTTCCAGCATAATGTCCACGGGCTTTATTACGTGGACCGGATCGCCCATGGGAACCGCGGAATGAATCTCACTTTCCAGGTCAGGGACGGGCTACTTTTCCACGACGGCGAAACTTTTACAAGCAGGCTCACTCCCAGCCGCGGCCGCGAGGAAAAAGACCTCACCGAATACATTGCCCTATGTGCCGAAGGAAAGCGCCCGGACATGGTTCCCTCGACACTGGAGGGCTGCGTGGTGCGGATGTGCGATATGGTGGCTTATGTGGGGCAGGATATCGAGGATGCAATCCGCATGGGTATCTTGAAAGAGAGCTCGATTCCCGGGGTGGTGGTCGAGATTCTGGGCCGGAGTAACAGCGAAATAATCAACTCCCTCGTTTCCAACCTGTTGGAAAACAGTCTCGAGAAGGATTGTATCCAGATGAGCCGGAAGGTTGAGAGCGCTTTCAGCCGGCTGAAAAAATTCAATCACCGGCGGATATACATGCACACTGAAATCCACCGCGAGAGGCAGCGCATCAAGAACGCCTTCCGGATGCTGTTCGAACATTTCTTGGGAGAACTGGAAAAAAAAGGCACCGACTCGATTATTTTCAGGCATTTCCTCCAAAATCGCTCTGAAGAGTACCTGGAGAACACCCCGGATCCCGAAAAAGTACGCGATTACCTGGCCACAATGACCGATCGCTACTTCACCAAAGTTTTTGCCGGACTTTACTTGCCCCGCATGCCGGTTTGAGTTCCGGGATAACACGGAGCAAGATCAATATAAGTTGACAACCTGCATCGGCAATGGATACCTTATATTAGGATGCGTTATAAAGGCGTTAATCCGCCCTGAAAAAACCACAGAAAGCTCTGACTTTCACACACGGCTTAGATTCTTACACATTTCAATTTGAGAGATTATCTCTCACAATTTTCTAACTGACTGATAAATAAAGTGTTCAAGGCTCAGAGGCACAAAGGCACAATGGGACATAGAGAACTTGAAAATCCACGAAGAAAGGCGAAAATTGAACGACTGTTTTTGGCGTTTAACCTTAATACTGTTCACTTAAAGCGACAACACTCTCTTTTTGTCACCCCCGCGAAAGCGGGGGTCCAGAAAATCGGCTTAAAAACTTGGATTCCCGCTTGCGCGGGAATGACATCGTTTGCCTTTCCCGCCTAAAGTGAACAACATTGCGTTTAACCTGATAATTCCATAATAAACAGTTACAATAACTTTGTGCCTTTGCCACTTTGTGCCTGAAAGTTTAAATTTTGCGAATGGCTTGTTATATATAGGATATACCTGAAAATTTCAAATATCTTTGGCTAGAATTATCTGACTCAAATCCCGGGAGACTGCTGTTGAAAGCCTTAACTTTATTCACCCTTATACTTATCCTTGCATCAGGGCCGGATCTACTGGGTGCAAAGGATGCGCAGAGTATTCCTGTAATAAATTCAAGCGCCGGCGACCGCCGGAATATGAGCCTGGTCGTATACAGCAGGAATCTGGCTCTGGTGCGCGAACAGCGCATGATCAAGAAAGTTTCCGGCACTTTTTTATTGCAGTTCGGCGATGTGGCCGAACAGGTCATCCCCACCTCTGTGGTGGTGGAATCAGGCGGCCAGCTGAAAGTGCTCGAACAGCAGTATGAATACGACCTTCTTTCAGTATCCAAGCTGCTGGAAAAGTATGTGGGAAAAGAAATTACTCTCGAGCGTCCGGACAAGCGGACAAACACCCCGGAAAGGGTTTCAGGCATCCTGCTCAGCCTGAATGGAGGCCGCATCATAAAGTTCGGGGACCGAGTGGAGGTTGACCCTGAGGGCCGCTTTATCCTGCCGGAAGTCCCCGGGAACTTTGTCACCCGCCCTACTCTGACCTGGCTCGTAAATTCGGATAAGAGCGGAGATTGTCTGGTCGATGTCTCCTACCTCACCACAGGGATTGACTGGACCTGCGAGTACCTTCTCGAACTGGACTCCAAAAGCGCTACCGCCAGCCTCCGCGCCTGGGTCTCGATCAACAACAAAAGCGGGGCTGAGTTTGCGGATGTCAAGCTCCATCTGGTAGCCGGAGAGCTTAACCGCATCCCCCAGCCCGGCATTCCCAGGGATGAAATGTTGATGGTGCGAGCCGCAGGGCCTCAGCTTGCCGCCAAAAATGTCGGCGAATCCTTCCAGCAGGAAGAGGCTTTCGAATATTACCGTTACAGTCTGGGCAGGGTCACCAGCCTGCCCAACCTTCAGATAAAACAGATCGAGCTTTTCAATCTGCAAGGCTTGAAGCCGGAGAGAATCTATCGCCTCGAAGGCGGAAGGAATTTTTATTACGGGCCGGTGTCCGGGACACCCGGCGAGGAACAGGTGACAGTCTACCTCGAATGGACAAACGGCGGCGGCAATTATCCCGGCATGCCTCTCCCTGCCGGGATCGTGCGGATCTACGAGAAAGGCCCGGAAGGTGTGACCTACTTTTCAGGCGAGGACAGAATCGGCCATACCCCGGCTGAGCGCAAAATCTCTCTCAAAGCAGGCAAGGCTTTCGACCTAGCGGCGGAAAGAAAACAGACCGAATACAAAAAGCTCTCCGACCGCCTGCGGCAGGTGAGTCTGGAAATCAAGCTCACGAACCGCAAGAACGAGGAGGTTACCGTGCAGGTTGACGAGACCCTGCCTGGAGACTGGAAAATCACGAGCAGTTCCCATCCTTACGAAGCGCTCGATTCGGGCAGGGTAAGGTTTACGCCCAGGGTTCGCGCCGGAGGGGAGACTGTGGTGCGCTATACCGTGCAGATTCTTTAAGGCAATCCAACCCGGAGTCTCTTTTTGGTTATCAGTTCAGCTTAGATTGTCGGAGCCTGAATGAAAGCGGAAATTTACCGGTTGATTGACGAGATCCTGGATTTTTTATGGAAGGAAAACCCGGTGGAAGCCACTCTGGCTGGGATTCACCGGTATGATGACCGGCTGGAAAAGCTCGACCTGGTTTCCCGCAAGAACAAGCTGCGCCAGAAAAAAGAGTACGTGGAGCTGATAGATTCTTTGCCAAAATCTGTCTCCTCGAGCGCTGAACTCTCTCTTTTGCGGAATGCGCTGGAGGTGGGAGTGATGATGGAGGAGAGCTTGCAAAGCCTGGACCGGGATGCCGGTACTTATCCGCGGCTTGCTCTTTACGGGGTTTACCAGTTGATAGCCCGCAGCAGCGCCCCTTACAATTACCGGGCGATGCGGGCCATAGACAGGATGCGTGAAATCCCGCGGATCCTGGCCGAGGGAAAGCTCAATTTAAGTTACGGAGAGAACATTCCGCGCCTCTGGACCCAGGCTGCTGTGGAATTGACAGTCGCCGGAAAGGAATATCTGGTGCAACTGATCGATCGGCTTGTGCTGGAAGTGCCGGATCTGGAAAATGTGGTAAAAAAGTACTCCCAGACAGTGCAGGGGGCGTTCGATGAATATCTGGAGTTCCTGTTAGAGGAGATCCTGCCGCGTTCCGGCAACACTTTCGGCGTAGGCGCGGAGGTTTTCGAATACCTTACCAGCCGCGAGCACCGGCTGGCGACCGATGCCGACACCTTGCGCCGGCTGGCCCTCGAGGAAATCAAACTGGCCGAGGAGGAACTGGCCCGCCTGGCCTCTAAAATGGAAGGCCGGCCCGGCTGGCAAAAAAGTCTGGCCGCCCTTGACACCGAGAAACCGGAGGGTGATTTGGTTGCCCACTGGACGCGGATAATCGCCGAAGTAAAGCTCGCTGTGCAAAAGGCGGACCTCCTGACACTGCCTGCCGGTGACCGACTGGTTATTATGCCAACCCCTGCATTCGAGAGATTCACTATCCCGGTAGCGGGTTATATCGAGGCCCCGCCTTTCGAGGAAAAAAGCCGGGCTTTTTTCTGTGTTACGCCCCTGGCCGGGGACCCGGAAGCCCGGGAGACCGAAGCGAGCCTTTCTTTGCATTCAAGGCCTAAAGCATTGCTTACAGTCATCCGGGAACTTTATCCAGGCAGGCACACGCTGCTTACCAGGCGCAAAAGAAAGCGCCCCCGCCTGGCCTATTTGTCCCGGGGCAATATCCTGGAGGAGGGATGGTGCCATTATGTCATGGGACTGGCAGTGGAACAGGGGTGGTTCGAGGATAAGAGGCTCGAGCTTCTCGTGCTGCACGGGCGGCTGGCTGCAGCCTGGCGGGTGCTTGTCGATCTGGACCTTCACAATAAAGGCCTGAGCGAATCCCGGGCTGTCTCCCTGCTGGCGAATGGGGTGGGGATAACCCAGCGGCAGGCCTGGCTCCAGGTGCGAAACCTGGCTTTATACCCCACCTCTTCTCTCGGTGCAATGATCGGCAGGGTCCGGATATTGGATTTGCGCGAAACTTACAGGCAGGCGGCTGGGAAAAATTTTTCCCTTAAAAAATTTCACGACACACTGCTGCGCCTGAGCACACAGCCGCTCGACAGACTGGAGAGACGGCTTTTGCGAGCGATAAAACAGGGGAGGAATTAAAGATGCAAATCAAATATTTCGCCTCGGTGCCCTATCCCGAGGTAACCGCCTCGCTGGAAAAGCTTGCTGCCGCCGGTCTGGGCCTGGAGATTGAGGTGGTCGACCCGCACTGGATCCTTAAAATCTGCGAGCTGCCGATGGTGGGCAAGCTCGGAGATACCCTCAGGGACAGGGGCTTCAATATACACTTGCAAGGCCCTTTTTTTGATCTGGCCCCAGGAAGTCTCGATCCTTATATCAGAGAACATACGCGGAAGCTGTTTTTACGCTCGGTGGAGATTGCCGGGAGCCTGAACGCAAATTATCTTACACTTTATTCAGGATATAATCCTCTCCTGCATTCGAAAGTTATCGACCAGTGGTTCGAAATTTGTCTTCCCCTATGGCTGGAAACGGTTGAAATCGCCGAACGTTATGACTTAAAAGTGTTGATCGCCAACATGTTCGAAGAGGGGCCGGACATTCAACAGCGGATTATTGCAGCCTGCCCGGAAGGGACTGCCGGAGCCTGCCTGGATGTGGCGCACGCTTTCACCAACTCGCGGAAAAAAATATCATCCTGGCTGGGCGCCCTGGCCCGGAACCTCTATCTGGTCCACCTGAATGACGCCAAAAAAGGCAAGGATGACGAACATCTCAGTCTCGGCGAGGGGAAAGTTCCCTTTAAGGAATTCTTCCAGGTCTGTATGAAAAATGATCTTGCCCCTGATATAGTGTTCAAGATGCCGGTTGAAAAGTCTCTCCAGTCCTTGCATACCGTGCGCAAGCTCGGCCTGGGCCAGTTTCAAATGGAGCTGCTTTAAGGCCCGGCGCCAGGTCCAATCGCGATATAACTCTCTGTCCCCGGGCGGCAGCCGGGCAGACAGAGCCTCCTCCCGGCCGGGGACGGCCGGCGGAAGATCAAAAATTGTATATAAACACTGTCGCTTTCCAGGCCGATATCTAGTAAAGCGGCAAGCTCAACAAGAGGGGGTTGGTGGTAATGATAAAAGAAAAAAAGCTTAATCTGCCTCAAAAGATGCTCACTGAGGCCTCAAAATCGGAGCCCCTGTCTGCCGACAGCCTCGCTGGCGGCGTAAAAAAGGGGACAATAGTGGTCCTGGGCAGCGCCAGACGCACCGGAAAGGTTCACCCCACAGCAGTCGGCGCAGGCACTAAAACCAAGGTCAACGCCAATTTCGGCACCAGCCGGGATGCCAGCCATATCGGTGAAGAGCGGGATAAACTCAAGGTCGCTGCTGCTGCGGGAGCCGACACTGTAATGGACCTCTCTACCGGGGATGATATCACCGGTATTCTCGAGATGGTGCTCCAGGAAAGCTCCCTTCCTGTGGGTACAGTTCCGATCTATGGCCTGGCCACACGTGCAGTTTCAAAAAACTTCCGTTTAAAGGACATGGCCGAGGAAGACTTTATCGAGTCCGTGATCTCCCACTGTGAAATGGGTGTTGATTTTATTACCGTGCATTGTGGGGTCACCCTCGAGGGTATCCGCCACCTTGAGCAAGAGGGCCGCACGACAGGCATAGTCAGCCGTGGCGGTTCATTTCTCTACCGCTGGATGCGGGCAACAGGCAAGGAAAACCCGCTTTATACTTACTACGATGAGATCCTGAAGGTTGCAGGCAAGTATAACGTGACTTTGAGCCTGGGAGACGGCTTGCGTCCGGGCTCGATAGCGGACGCCACTGACCGCTGCCAGACCAGCGAGCTGATCGTTCTGGGAGAACTGGTCGACCGGGCCCGCAAGGCAGGGGTCCAGGCCATGGTCGAGGGCCCGGGCCACGTGCCGCTCGATCAGATCCGGCTCAATATCCAGATGCAGAAAGAAATCTGCAAAGGGGCGCCCTTTTATGTGCTCGGGCCCCTGGTAACCGATATAGCTCCGGGCTACGACCATATAACCGCAGCGATCGGAGGGGCGGTTGCCGGCGCCGCAGGAGCGGATTTCCTCTGCTATGTGACTCCCGCTGAACACCTGTGCCTGCCTACAGTCGAGGATGTACACACCGGGGTCATAGCAATGCGGATTGCCGCCCATGCAGCCGATCTAGCCAAAGGCTTGCCTGGAGCTGCCGACTGGGACCTGGAAATGAGCAGAGCCCGCAAGAAACTCGACTGGCAGCGCATGTTCTCCCTGGCTATCGATCCGCCGCTGGCCCGCAAGGCGAGAGAAAGCAGAATGCCCAGGGATGAAAAATTCTGCACCATGTGCGCTGAACTATGCGCTCTCAAGGATTAAACAAAGGCTCGGTGGCCGTTTTAAACCGGATTGTCCACTTTTGAATGAACAGGCTATGATTTTCATCCTGTAATCTATCACAAGGAGTTGCCTATGGCCGGCGATGAATGGTCACAACTGCTGCAGACCGACATGGACAAGCTTTTTACCGGCCGGGACCAGGTACAGGTAGAAAGGATAAAGCTCAAAAAAGGCGAGCGCCGCAATGTAACCGTGCTTTTCCTGGATATCAAGGGCTTTACCGCGATGAGCGAAAAGCTCGATCCGGAAGAAGTGACCCAGATCATAGACAATGTCTTCAAGGTGCTGACCAGTGAAATAGTACGCTACGGGGGCATGGTCGATAAATACATCGGCGATGCGATCATGGCTCTTTTTGGAGCGAAGAAAGCGAGCGAGGACGATGCTGAGCGGGCGGTTCGTGCAGCGCTCGGCATGCTGGGGCGAATGTCTCAGGCAAACCAGATCCTTGCTCCCAAAGGGATCGAGCTCGGCTGCCGGATCGGTATCAACACCGGCCTTGTAGTTGCCGGAGAGATGGGAGGAAGAGGCGAACGGGATTTCACGGTGATGGGTGATACAGTGAACACCGCTTCCCGGCTTGAATCCTCAGCCCAGGTCAACACGATCCAGGTTTCCGAAAACACCAGGGCCCAGGCCGGCAATATTTTTGAATACCAGAGTCTCGAACCGATTATGGTCAAGGGTAAGAGCAAGCCGCTCAAAGTGTATCGGGTGCTCGGAGTGCGGGGAGAGCGGGCCGAGCGCTGGGAACGTGAAACTCTCGCAAAAAGTACGAAATATGTGGGGAGGAAGGCCGAGTGGGATGAGCTTGAGTCATACATTAAAAAGTATCTGGCTCGAGACGAGGGCTCCCTTGTCCCTGTGATCGGAATCAGGGCGGACGGCGGCATGGGCAAGAGCCGGATGATCCACGAATTCCTCAACAACGGTCCCTGTCCCAGGGGAATGATTCTCAAGGGCAAGACTATCTCCTATACCTCCGCCCCCTACTGGGTCTTTATCAGCATGATTAAGAATCTCTTTGAAGTAAAAGAGGGAGATTCGATCGAAACTGTAAGGGTAAAGTGGCGTGATCTGATCAAGCGTCTCAATAATTCTTCCGGCCTTTCGGGGGACGAGCAGGCAAATGCCGCCGCTTCTCTGAACGAGTATGAGGATTATCTGGCCTACCTGTTAGGCGTAGCCAGAGAACCCGACCGGATAAAATCAATCAAGCCGGATAAGCTTAAAGAATTGATTTTCAATGCATTTCGCTTATTCCTGGAATCTGTCTGCGCTTTGTCCGATAAGTCAGAAATGCTCTTTGTGGTTTTCGACGACCTGCATTGGATAGATGAGTTGAGCCGGGAACTGATCGATTATCTGATGGAAAAGCTACATCCGGCCCGCAGGATGATTATACTCACTATTTTCCGCCCGGACTATCAACCCTCTGACCGCTGGCAGACAGGAAAAAATTATTTCGAGCTCAATATCAAGCCGCTGAGCCTGGAAGAGACTACCGAAATGATGGAGGGGATGCTCAAGGGGCTGGTTCTCACCGACAAGCTGAAAAATTTGATTTATGACAAATCCGGGGGAAACGCTTTTTACATCGAGGAAATCACCTTTTCCCTGGTCGATACAGGTGTGCTGATCCCGGATGATGAGATTCAGCCCGGAAACCGGATCTGGATAGTAAACCCCTCCGAGGTTTCCGTGGAGCTGCCCGATTCGATCCACGGTATGGTACAGACTCGAATCGACAAACTGGAAGAGATTACTCGCACTCTGCTTTATGAAGCCTCGGTAATCGGCATGGAGTTTAATGTGGGTCTCCTTACCCGGCTGCATACCAAGGCCGGCAACAAAGAGGATGGTTTAGGGGAAATGCTTGACACTCTTGAAGCGGCGCGGACAATAAGCTCGAAATCTCCCGCGCCTTCGCCCGAGAGCGGCCAGGAAGCCAGTTATGTCTTTTCCAACGCCCTGATCCAAGAGGTCTCATACAACACTCTCCTCAATTACAACAAGCAGGTGCTCCATGGCTTGGTAGGAGAGTGTATCGAGGAAATCTACGGCGCTGAAAAGATACCTGAAGACGAGCACCACCGGCTGGCTTACCATTTCGAGAAAGCAAATAAAGCCGACAAAGCGGTGACCTATCTGCAGTCTGCTGCAGACCAGTGCGCCGCCCGGTTCAGCAACAAGGCCGCAATCGATTCCTACAAGCGTCTCCTGGAGCTGCTGAATGGAAGCGGTATGCCAAAAGAGGAAATCGAAAAACTCGCCCTGCGCAACCTGTACGAACTGGCGCAGATAGAATACCGGGTCGGCGGTCTGGATGAGGCATACTCCCACTACGCCGAGTGCAGCAAGCGCTGCCAGGTCAGGAAAGATTACGACCTCTTATGCCAGGTGCTCACCCGGGCCGGGGAGATAGACAGGATCAGGGAAAGGCCGGAAAAAGCAATGAAGTTTTTCGAGAAGTCCCTGGAAATCGCCGAAAAGATAAAGAACGATTTCTATGCCGCCGATAATCTGGCCAATATCGGTATCGTGTTGGAAGAGCGTGGAGATTACGCCGGAGCCATGGAATACTTCCAGAAGGCTCTGGGGCGGTCTACCACGGATGAGCAGCGCCAGAATATTTCTCACTATATCTTTCAGAGAACCTGAAAATTGCGGGGCCTCCCGCAAGCTCAATCTGATTAACGCCAACAAGATAAAAAGCCAGGCGCACGGTACGCCCTGTGCCCCTAATGTTGTGTCTCAGAAATTAGCCCCGATCAGGCTGTTGGGGCAGATCCATGTGTCTGCCCATAGGGCGCACCCGGCTGTGCGCCCTTATAAAATATGAAATGTTATTTCCGGGACATGACACTAGAGGCAAGTTTGCCATTCAGCGCACGCAAAAAGAGGTCATTCCAGTTTATGGAGATTCGCAAGTTCGGCAGGCTGACCCTTTACGGGCCGCATCCTCTCGAGCGGGACAGTGACGGCCATTTGAAATATCCGATGGGGGTCATTTTCCCTGCTTATGAAAGCATGATCCTGGAATCCGGATTACATGTGACACTGGCTTTTGATTTCATAACCGAGATAGGCGGCCAGCGGGGCAGTCCGCTGAATGAAGAAGAGGAATCCAAAGTTTACGAGGATCTGGTGGCTTTGGTGCTGCGTGGCAACCATGTGGTGATCCGTTCAATCCCGGAAAACATGAACCAGTGTTTCCGGGCCGCTGAGCTTCTTGAGGAAGTGGTCCCGGCCGATATGATCCGTTTCACCGGCAGAAGGGACCCCAATGTCAGGGAAGCGTTCAAGCTCCGCGGGGAAAGTTGGAAGATAGCCCCCAGGTATTTCACTGTGGAAGAGATTAATAAACAAATTAAGCTTTCTCAGGTCTCGGTGAAAACCAAAAATCGCTATTACTACAAGATGGAGTCCGGCGGCCGGTTGATGAGCTATCAGCAGTTTACCTCGATCAGGGAGTCCCTGGTAAATTTATCTGAATTCAAAAACCGGATCTGCGAGGTGGTTGAGCTCTACAAGCGGAGAAACAAGCAGTTCGTGCGCGAGCTGGATTTTTTTATGGTTGACCATGAAAAATTCGATTTTCCCCTGATACAGAAACTGGCTGATTATTTGAAGACGTGCAAAAGCTGGGGGGATGCAGAGCGGAAAACGGCCAATGAGCTTTATGAAGCGGCACTATTCAACTTCAAAAACGCAACCTCGCCTGATTTTCTGTGTGATGATCCGAACAATCCTCTCTGGCGTAATTACATCTATTCAGAGCTCAACGATATCCCGCCCACCGAGGAATCCATTCTCGGAATGAGCGGTGAATTCAACATGAATATCCAATGGGTCCCCGGATGTCATATCCTGGATGGCCGGATGCTTATGGATCCGAATGTGGAGGAGCCGATCGCGAAATTGTTGGAGGACTTTTCCCGTTTTTACGGCCAGCTTGACTATATCAATCTGGGAAGGGTAATGCGGAGCCAGAGCAGAAAACGGGCCGAGTACAGCTACCGGGAAGTATATATCGCTGTCCTGAAACAATCAACCAGCTCGGTCGAGCAAATCCGGATGCTGCGAAAAGTCCGGCGCAATACTTTATACTATCTCAACCGTGGATTCTCCCTGGATAAAGCTCAGCGCCTGACCGAAGGCTATCTGCAATATACCCAGGACCGCGGCAATATCCTTACGTTTCTGGGAGTCAACACTCCCCCGCTCCACCGCGTGAGCCGGCCCGAAGAACTCCCCGGAATAGGAACTGTCACGATTGTCTTTTTCGACCGGCCTTATATCAGAGGCCTGGCCACGGATAAAGTTCCGGACTACTATTACGAGCATGAGGATTTCGTGACCGCTCAGGCCGCTCTTCTCGGTGAAGCGGCAGGATTGAATCTGATTGTCGGCAGAAGCGATATGGATACAGGGGATGCCTATTTCGGGGACGGCGATGAGATGCTGCAGTTCGAGCCTGGGAGTTACTTGCCACAGGGTCTCGTGCTGGCAGATTTCACCGGGGCGTTTGCCGATGTGGTAAGCCCGCTGGAAAAGTTTCTACCCTTCTATGTCAGCTATCTGGCTGATATGCTCGCCAGGGTGCAGGTCAAAGGTATGGACGCCAAGGAAATATTAGCGACATGTGATATCTTTATCGAGGCCATGAAAAAAAGTATTGCCAAAAGCAAGGAAATGCTCAGTGAAGGAGGAGCTGTCGGCGAGATGATCGGTAAAATAGTGGCAGACCGTGATGTCGAGATTAATCCGATCCGGATCAAGTGGGAGAAAACACTCAGACGGCTGCATAATTTCAAGCTCGAAGCTTTTTTCAACAAGATGCGCGGGGATTTGTGCCGGAAATTGAGTTATTGTTGATCGGCTCTGGCCGGGCCGGTTTCGCGCATACTTTCTCGACCGGCAAGCACCAGAGCTTCAATAAGCTCTTTCAGCTCTCCATTTAAAATACCTTCCAATTTGTGCAGGGTCAGTCCGATGCGGTGGTCGGTAACCCGCGACTGAGGAAAGTTGTAAGTGCGGATTTTGGCGCTGCGGTCGCCGCTGCCCACCTGGAGCTTGCGGTCTGCGGCGCGCTTCAGGTTGACCTCCTGCAGCTTTAAGTCCAGGATGCGGCTGCGCAGCACTTTGAGGGCCTTGTTCTTGTTTTTCAACTGGCTTTTTTCATCCTGGCAGGTGACCACCAGATGAGTGGGGAGATGGGTGATCCGCACCGCCGAATCAGTGGTGTTCACGCTTTGACCCCCAGGACCGCTTGAACGAAATACATCGATTTTAAGATCCGCAGGATTGATAACTACATCGATATCCTCCGCCTCAGGAAACACCGCCACAGTGGCGGCCGAGGTGTGAATCCTCCCGCTGGCCTCGGTCACCGGCACCCGCTGAACCCGATGTATTCCGCTCTCATATTTCAACTTGCCGTAAGCCCCTGCCCCGCGAACCGAAAAAATGACCTCCTTTATTCCTCCCTGCTCGGCAACATTGAGCGATATCATTTCATGCTGCCAGCCTTGTGATTCTATGTAATGGCAGTACATGCGGAAAAGATCAGCGGCGAAAAGGGCGGCTTCCTCACCCCCTGTGCCGGCCCTGATTTCCATGATAATGTTTTTTTTGTCCATTGGATCCGGGGGGATAAGCAGATCTTTAAGCTCCCCGGTCAGGGCCTTCTCTTCTTTTCGCAGCTCATTCAACTCTTCAGTGGCCAAATCCACAAGTTCCCGGTCTGTTTCCTCCTGGTCGATGATCTGACAGTTTTCGGCAATGCCAGCCTTGATCTTGCGCAGTTTTTGCCAAGTCTCCACAATCGGCGCCAGAGTCCCATGTTCTTTGGCTAGCTCCCGGAGACGTTTTGAGTCGGAGATTACATCCTTTTCTGTCATCAGATTCTCCAATTCCGCGTACCGGGCGAGAATTTTGTTGATTTTCTCTTCCATCGTGTCTTTCTCTGGATCTTTGGGTCCAGCCAACTGTACAGTTAAAGAAATATGGCGGAGGGCTGCGCTTCTCAACCGTCCCAGGTCGAGACAGCAAGCTTTATTTCCTGCACGGAATTATTATCAAGGTCCAGAGCTGCTTTTAGCGCTGCTGCGGCCACCTCGACCTGTTTCTCGTCCGGGGGCCGGGTGGTAATCCGCTGCAACCAGAGCCCGGGCGCTATCATGAGGAGAGTGAAAGGATTATTGGGAAAGCGGTCACTTAATTTAATCAGCTCGTAGCTTACTCCCCCGATCAGCGGGATGAAAAGCATACGGATAAATCTTTCCTGCCAGCCGGCCGGCTTGCCCAGCATCAAGAAGACCAGAATGCTCACCAGCATCAAAACCAGGACGAAACTTGTACCACAGCGCGCATGAAACGGGCTGTAATCCTTTATGTTTTCCCAGGAAAGCTCTTTCTTGTTCTCATAAGCCGCAATCGTTTTATGCTCGGCTCCGTGATATTCAAAAACCCGCTTGATCTCTTTCCATCTGGAGATAAGAATCAGGTAAGCCAGGAAGACGGCGATCCTGATAGTACCATCCACCACATTGAACCAGAAGGAATTGTCAATTCCCAGCATTTCAGTCAGCAGAAGCGGGAGGTAGAAAAAGGCAAAAATACCGAGCAAGAGAGAAAAAACAACTGTTGCCGCCAGGGATAACGACCACCAGAGACCTTTCTTCTCTTCAAAGGAAATCCGGTCGGCTGGGTTTTGAAAACCCTTTTCAGGCGCAAACTCCTCGGATGAGGCAACCTCAGCCGAGAAACTCAAAGCTTTCACTCCCAGCACAAGGGTTTCGATAAGAACGACCGCCCCTCTCAAGACAGGCATTTCAAAGACCTTGAACCTCCGGCCGATAGAATGCCAGGCTTCCTTTTTAATCAGAATCTCCCCATTGGGACTGCGGACTGCGACAGCCCATTTGTCCGCCGCGCGCATCATCACACCTTCGATCACTGCCTGGCCGCCCATTTTTATTTCTTTGCTGGAAACTGGCATAAGCTTTTAGGTTAAAGGGCGAAAAGAGGCGCCGGTGGAATCAGACACCTTTTTTTACAAATTGCTTCTAGAACAGAAAACCACCCTAAGAGTCAATCTGTAGCTGACCGGCCTGGCGCGCCGGGCTGTCAGCGCAAAGACAGAGCTTATTCAGAAGCCCGGCGGCCAGCTCCTTTATCCTGGGCTTTCTTTCCCTCTCCGCTTGACAGGACCACAGCAGCGGCAACTTTTTCTTTATCCGCCTTACTATGAGCCAGGCTCTTTCGTAACTTCTTACCTTTCTCGTATTTACGGATATATTGCTCTACCCGCCCTGCTGTATCGACAAGCTTCTGCTTTCCAGTATAGAAAGGATGGCACTGGGAACAGATTTCCACGTGCAGCCTGTCCACAGTCGAGCGGGTTTCAAAACTGTAACCACAGGCGCAGGTAACAATACATTTTTTGTAATCCGGATGCAGGTTCTTTTTCATACGTCTCCTCTTCTTCCCTTCGCTATATGAAAGATGACAATCTGAATGCATTCGCCGTTACTCAAAAGAAATCAACACGCCGGGCTCAAAGGCGGACTGCCCGAATCCGGGAAAAGCCAGGCATTGAAACCAAATAAAATAAAATAAAAGTAAACGAATATCAATAAAAATTGGTGAAACTTGACAGCGCTCGTCCCATAATATAAATTTCTTTTGCCCTTAAGCTAACCACTTAAAAATAAAGACAGTTGTTGAAAATGGCAAGTCAAGAACAGGGATCTCTTGGGTTAGATCCGGAATCCGATGCCCGTAAAAAGCATTCAAATAGCTCTTTTGAAGGATTATATGCCGCCGGGCTGGAGTTATTCTCAGAGAGGAAATTCAATGAAGCCGCCGGGAATTTCGAGAAGGCCCTGCAACTGAATCGCAACCATACTGGAAGTATCAAGTACCTGGGTATGGCTTTGTTTCATCTTGGGCATTACACGAGGGCGATCGAACAGTTTCAGCTCTTTTTGCGGAAAGAACCCGAGAACGAGGATGTTTACTGGTATTGCGGGATGGCATATCTGCAGCTCAGCCGCTATGTGGATGCCGAGCGCTGCCAGAGGAAAGTC
>DATKXY010000162.1:0-52327 GCA_035528795.1 archaeon
TATCTGATCCATTCCTCGGCCCGGGAGATCGCCAGAGCGGTCCATACTTATGATCCCTATGCTTGTGTTTCCATCTGCGCGCGCCGTCAGCTCATCCAGCATGTATATGAGAGTGATGCTCAGGTTTGGTGGGAGTGGATCAAGGAGGGGATACTGGATTTTGTCACCCCCATGAATTATTCCGATGATCCGGAGGGATACATAGGTTTCATCAAACAGCAGTTCCCTCTGATCAAGGGTGCGCTTCCCTATTACGGCGGGGTAGGAGTATTCCGCATGAAGAAGTTTGAGCCTGTTAAAAAGGCTATCGAGCTTGGCCGCGGGATAGGAGAGGACGGTTATAATACATTTAATATAAGGACCCTTTTACCTTTGCTTGAGCAGTTCAAATCAGCAGGGGTAAATAGTCCCCCGGCACTGCTGCCGCACCGGGCGCCTGAAACCCGCTTCTATGTTGAATCATCGGGTCGTGAGAGCGAGGAAGGTTTCCAGATTTATTCTCCGGATTCTGAAGTGAGTTTCAAAGTGGATGTAATGTTCAGGGCGAAACTCAGGGAGGGTATCAGCCGGATCCAGGGGGATATCGTTCTGCAGAAAACGAATGGAGAAATAGTTACCAAAATCAGTACCATTGACCTGGATAAGGCAGCTATTATCAGCTTATCGACTAAATGTGGGGAGCAGGGCCTTTATCGTCTGGCTCTTTACGGAGCCATGACCTTGAGCACCGGCGAGGTAAAGCCTTTTATTACCAAAAGCTTTCCGTTCCAGGTAAGAGTTTCCTGACGATGGATTATTGGAGCAAGGACTAATGGTTCAACTTGCTATCTGGTTTTGAAGTCAATTTTGAGCCTGTGAGAAAAAGACGGGAAGCAACTTTTATTAAGGAGGGAGAACCGGCATCAGCTTATTACGTTTGTTTATTTTTCTCTTTTTCCGGTTCAGTTTGCAGAGGTCAGCTCCTCTGGGGAGAATCCGTTGGAAAAAATGATGTATCTTGAGGAACTCCTTTGTCTCTCGCAGCTTGCACATCCGGATAAAATCTCAGATTGGGGGCCTGCTGAAATGAAAAAGACCTGGCGGAGACTCTTTCGAAAAACCTCTTTTCCGGTATTGTTTATAATTTTATTTGCATCGCTGTCCTGCGTCCGCCAGGGGCTGGATCAGTGGAGCTACACACCTGCTTTTGATCCCGATAAGAATATTGTCACTGTTTCGGGACAGTTCAACGGCTATCTCAACTACTGGGAGAACAGCTACTACAGGTGGAGCAGGTATGGGAACCTCTTTCAAGTGAGCCTGCCGGATGTGGCCAGACAGGTCGCCCAAAGCAAGCTGGACATTGCTGAAGACCTGGGAATCCCCGGCTTATGGATGCAGGAAGGATTTCTTTATGGGCTGCTTGCAGGAAGCTACCGGGTGCTTGAACAGCCATCGGTTCAGGAGCTTGAGGGATCGCCCGCAGAAAACAGCTTGTTGGTCTTTGTTGATTCTGAATCACCGGTGGGAGAAATGTTGGAGTCCAAGCTGCCGCCAGGGTGCGAATGGAAAGAGATACTGAAAAGCACTCAGTTTCAAAGCACAGAATTTAAAAGCGTGAAAGCCTTTTATCTGGAGAGCGGGGTTAAAAAGCTGTTTGTGGTGTCTTCCGGTTGTTCTGAGCGGCTTGGTATTATGAAGGACCTTATCGGGAACGTGAAAGATCTGCTCGAAAAGTATGATCTTCACCGGGGGTGGACTGGTGTCAAAACCACATTTAAAAGTGTGACCTGCTCGCCCGGCCATCCCTTGGAAATAATCGGCCAGGCAATGAGCCAGGGAAATGACTGGCTTTTATTCAGCGGATATATGGATTTTTTCTTTAAGAAAGATCTGGCGAATTGGCTGGAGAAAGTAAATCTCCCCTTTGTCGCGGATGTGGGACTCGAGAAAGCGACCCATAGCCTGGGAACTATAATGTACGGATGCAGAAATTACGATGGTATCAAGCCACAGGACACCCCGGCCGAGGAGGAATGGCTCGAGTTTGCCCGGGAGCGGGGAGGATATGTCTTCCGGCCGGTTTATCAGGACAGCCTGGATGCTTATCAGTACGATGGATATATCGGAACCTTGGGAAACAAGAAGCAAATCGACAGTGAAAATATCCCCTTTATCATTGATTGCGGCTCTGTGAGAGAGAATATCCCTCCCTGTATGGTTTTATTTGTGGACAAAGGCCTGCCGCTGACAAATGAACGAATGTACGGGGCTGTTCTGGCCCGCAGGAATGTTGCTATCATGGAGCGGGTGCAAATGATGGGCCCTGAGATTTACAGGAAAGCTCTCCAGTTCCTCTATCTGGACAGGATTTACCTGGAGGAATACTTTGCGGACAGGGTCCAGATCGAGGCGGAGGTGCAGGGAAAAGACCTGATAATAAATCTTGAAAACACCTATCCCAGGGCCGTGGCGGGCGTTGTCAAGTTAAGCCTTCCGCCGGAGCTGAGTTCACCGGATGGATTGTCCAAAGAAATACTGCTTGCCCCTGGCGAGGCCCGGAGCATTGTTTTCCCGATCAGACCCTCCCTGGCCGCAATGGGGCAGGATAATCCAATTGCAGTGCATTTTAAATGGGAAGATAAAAACAAAGGAACTCTTGCCGTTATGAAATTGCCGCCAGTAATTTCGATGCACAGGCTGCTGTACGGTCATGCGCCGGAAGTCTTATTTCCGGTAACTATTCATAATTATACCGATCAACCCCGGTTCCCGGTGCTGGTGCAGGTTTTTCAGCAGGGCAAGAAGCAGGCTCCGGTATTTGAAACCGAAATAACTTGTGCTACTAAGCCAGATACTTTCAGCACTCTGCTTTTTGAGCTGAAATTGCCGGCAGGCCATCACAATGTAAAAGTCTCCTGCCTTGGAACCGAGAATTTCTGCCAGCTCGGGGTCGGAAGCAGCAAGGGCAGCCCCAGTCTGTATGAGATCGATCTTAACAATGATGGGATAAAAGAATACCGGATGGAAAATGACAAAGTCCGGGTGACCCTGCTCCGTACTGGTGCCAGAGTGATTGAGTACATTGTAAAAGAGCGCAATGACAACCTGTTTTTCAAGCTCTGGCCGGCTAAGCCGAATGACGACAGGCTCCCCTACCGCGAGCGCGACTTTTATCCTTACGGAGGCTTTGAGGATTTCCTCGGACAGGCGAGTATGGAGACCCATAAGCTTTATGATGCTCAAGTGCTGAGAAAAGAAGGGGACTATGTCCGGGTGAAGATGACAGCGGATTACTACGGGAACAAACTGGAAAAAATCTACACCCTGTATGGAGACACACCGCTGCTGGAAGCCCGCTTTGCATTGACATTCAAGAACACTGAGGCCAACATGATCGGTCCCCAGCCGATCCTTGAGCTGGGCGATAAACATTGGACCGAAGATGCATTTTTTGTTCCTGCAATGGATGGAATAAAGGAATTCCGGATGCGGCCATATGAATTTTACGGCCGGGTGCTGGACTTGAAAGAAGGCTGGAATGCAGGATACGAGACAAAGGAAAACACAACTTTTATCGGGGCATTCCCTGTCACTGAACCTGAATTCCTGCACATGTGGATGAACCACCCTGTAAACTCGGATTCACATTACTATTATGCCGAATTTCAGCCCTGGGTGCATATTTTCCAGCAAAGCACCAGGTATTTCTCGTACTATATGTGGGGCGATCCAGGTTCCTGGGAAAATGGAGTAATGGAGATCGAGAAAATGGGGCTGCTGACAACAAGATAAATCTTTGAAAAGATGTATCTCAGTTCAGCCTCATTCTGGCGCGCTTATCTTTTGCACTTTCAATCTGAAGGAGGTCGCGGAATGAAACGGAGACTCATTTCTCTCTATCCGGTGCTGATTTTCCTCGGTTTGGCACTATGTATCGGCACTGCCTCGGCAGATAAGATTAAAGTACTCTATGTAGGCGATGCAGGCGTGCTTTTAGGCCCGAATATTATTGCTTCTCCTTTCTATTATGAGACGAAAGGCTATGAGGTGCACATCTGGTGCCAGCCGGTGCTGGATGCGCTCAATGCAGAGAATGATATCACTGTGGAGCATATGACCAACTGGCGGGCCCTGGCCGAGTTCCCGGAAACTGCGGAGAAGATCGCGGCGAAGTACGATGTGGTAGTGCTGAGCGATATAGAGCAGGAGGTTCTGGTGCTCTATCCCTGGGAGAGGTTTATGAATGCACCGATGGGCCCCAACCGGCTGGTTTCCATCCGGGAATATGTGCGAGGCGGCGGGGGGCTGGCAATGATCGGCGGATGGGAATCTTTCACCGGCCGGCGGGGAATCGGCGACTGGGGTAACACTCCTGTGGAGGAAGCCCTTCCGATCAGGTGTCTGGATGTGAATGATGACAGGCATGAATGCCCTGAGGGCGTGCATATCGAAACCCTTGTTCCGGATCACCCGATCCTGACAGGTATTCGCTGGGAAACCTGTCCGGTCTTTACCGGTTACAATAGAATCAAGGCCAAAGAAGGGGCCCAGGTTCTGGCGCGCGTGAAAGAATTCGGCGACCCTTTCCTGGTTACTCAAACATTCGGCAAGGGAAGGTCGATGGCCTTTGCTTCAGATGTCTCTCCCCATTGGGGAGCCGGCTTCCAGCGCTGGGAAAATTACGGCAGGTTTTTCGTCCAGGCAGTCAGATGGCTGGCCGGAAAATAAATTACTGCCGGAATGTGGTAAAGCGAATTCCAAAAGCCACCAGAGAAAATTCACTTTGCAATCCAGCTCAAACTCCTGGTGGCGATATGGTCGGTAACGGAACTCTGACCGGTATAATTGGGGACCTTTCAACGTCTGTTTGGAAACCGGAGTTTGCATAATCAATACGGATGGGTAAGAAATCCTTATTCAAGGAGTTGGGGAAATGCCACCTCTTTCCCCCAAAAGAGCTTTAACTGTAATCTTTGCCTTTATTGTGGGGTTTATCTCTACTACTGAGGGAAGGACAGAAACAGTTGAATTGCTAATAAAAGACAAAGTTATTGGCAAAACAACGACCTATCTGGGTCTTTACAGTCTAACAGACGGGCCCAGCGAAGAGATAACTGGAAAATATATCAAAGATCTGGGGATCAACACCACCAAGTTCTGGCTCCGTGTCATGAACTTCCAGGAACTGGCTCGACGCTCTGAACTTTACGGAGAAAATACCAAACAGAAAGCCATCCGGCAGGTCACTAAGAATCCAGAGAAGGTAGACTGGGACTTTGAACTCCAGATAAAAACACATCCTGCCATCTTCAATAAACCCTCTACCCTTGATTTGGAACCCAAACTGGAGATGTGTAAAAAATATGGATTGCAGCCTGTGCTGGAAATGGTAGCACCCTTTGCAGACTATAGAAATTATTCGGATGTACCTCTGGTGCGTGAGGTTTTCTGGAGGTACGTGTTTCTTTTCAACTACTGGGTGAACAAGATCAAAAAATACAATTTTGTCCTTTGGAACCTTGGCAGCGAGAATACTGCTGAAGCCAACGTGATGCAGGCGGATGTCGGCAGCGATGCTATCCGGGAAGCTGAAAAGCTCACCGGAGTAAGAGTCAAGGTTGGCGCTGCCGGAGATGACTGGAATATCCAGGATATCATTGACGGCTTTGAAGGGATTCTCCAATCGGATTTTGCTGAGCGCCTGGATGTCCTCTCCTACCACAGCTTTAATTTTCTTAGTACCTTTCCAAAAAAATCTGACTATCCCACCTATCTCGAGCAGGTGAGGGTTTTCGATGAACTCCAGAGAAAATACCGCCCCGGCAAACCGATTTTACCCTATTGGGATACAGGATGGTTCTGGAGAACCAGGCCCGGAAGCGGAGGGCATCAATCAGACCTCCTTTTCGCCGGCCTCCATTATATCAGCCGTATTATCTGGGCCAACCAGGACGGGGTTGAGCTTTGTATGATTTGTGGGGGGTATGGAATCGAGGATAAATCATTGTATGGTGATGGGGCTGGGGTGCGCGGCCTGATAAAAATTAAGGAAGGCTCCAATTATACCAGGCCGGCTAGAGCTTACTATGCAGTACGTCTTGTCGCCAGGGCAACTGCGGGCGCCAAAGACCGCCTGGAGGTCGAGGGGCTGCCTGCCGGGAACGAGGTGCTCGCCCTGGCCAGCCGCGACAAGAAGCATCTTTACCTCACGGTTATTAACCGGACCGAGGAAACTACATATCGGCTCAAGCCAATATGGCCCGCAGGTCTTTCCGGCAAGCCCTGCACTCTGCGGGAGTTCAGCGGGAAACTCAATGATGAGGTGGTGTCCGCCGGAGGCAGGCTGCCGCTCGAACTCCAGTTAGAGCCTCTTTCCACAAAGCAGCTGATCGTGGAACTATAAGCTGGCGGGTGGGAAATAGAGTGTTCCTCAGGCCGGTATGCTGGAGATTGTTTTTTCCAAATTGCCGGAGAGTAATCGTTGAGGCCGGACCATGGACTGATAAGAACCAGATCGGTCTTTCAGAGGGTTGTTAGATGATCAGACATTAGCGGGAATTTTTCGTGACATTTCTCCTTTCCCTGGGGCTGGGGCTCTCCCCGGCCGCGGGGATAGGTTAGAAATCATTATCCAGGGAGTTGGGAAAATGCCATCTCTTTCAAAAAAAAGCGCTTTAACTGTAATCTTTGCCTTTATTGTGGGACTTACCTCTGCCTATCAGGGAAGGACAGAGACAATTGAGCTGCGTATAAAAGACAAAGTTGTCGGCAAAACAACGGCTTATTTAGGTGCTTACAGTTTAACAGCCGGGCCCAGCAAAGAGATAACTGAAAAATATATCAAAGATTCCGGTTTCAACACCACTAAGTTCTGGCTCCGTGTTTTAAACTTCCAGGAGCTGGCCGCACGCTCAGAACTTTATGGAGAAAATACCAAACAGACAGCCATCCGGCAGGTTACTGAAAATCCGGAGAAGATAGACTGGGACTTTGAACTCCAGATAAAGACACATCCTGCAGTCTTCAATAAACCAGCTACCGTTGAGCTGGAACCTAAACTGGAGATCTGTAAAAAATATGGATTGCAGCCTGTGCTGGCAATGATCGCGCCCTTTGCAGACTACAGGAATTATTCGGATGTCCCTCTAGTGCGTCAGGTTTACTGGAGATACGTGTTTCTTTTCAACTACTGGGCGAACAAGATCAAAAAATACAACTTTGTTCTTTGGAGCCTGGGCTGCGAGAATCCTGCTGAAGCCGGTGTGATGCAGGCGGATGTCGGCAGCGATGCTATCCGGGAAGCTGAAAAGCTCACCGGAGTAAAGGTCAGGGTTGCCGCTGCCGGGGATGACTGGAATATCCAGGATATCATTGACGGTTTTGAAGGGATTCTCCAATCGGATATTGCTGAGCGCCTGGATGCGCTCTCATTCAATACTCACAATTTTATGGATACTTTTCCCCAAAAGTCTGAATATCCTACTTTTCTCGAGCAGGTGAGGGTTTTCGATGAACTCCAGAGGAAATGCAGGCCGGGCAAGGCGCTTTTGCCTTACTGGGACACCGGCGGGTTCTGGAGAACCAGACCCGGAAGCGCAGGATATCAATCGGATCACCTTTTCGCGGGGCTTTATTATATCAGCCGTCTTATCTGGGCCAACCAGGGCGGGGCCGAGGTGGGTATGATTTCCGGGATGTATGGAGCCGAGAGCGATTCCCTGTATGGTCATGGGCTGAGCGGCCTGATAAAACTCAAGCCAGGCACTAATTATGACAGGCCCGGCAGGTCTTACTATGCATTGCGTCTTATCGCCAGAGCCACGGTGGGCGCCAAAGACCGCCTGGAGGTCGAGGGACTGCCTGCAGGGAACGATGTGCTCGCCCTAGCCAGCCGCGACAGGAAGCGTCTTTACCTCACGGTTATTAACCGGACCGAGGAAACTACATACCGTTTAAAGCCAATATTACCCGCAGGTCTTTCTGACAGGCCCTGCACTCTGCGGGAGTTCAGCGGGAAACTCAATGATGAAGTTGCGGCCGGGGGCAGGCTGCCCCTGGAACTACAGTTAGAGCCTCTTTCCACAAAGCAGCTGATCGTGGAACTATAAGCCGGCGGGTCGGAAAGAGAGTGTTCCTCGGACCGGTTAGCTGGAGATTGTTTTTTCCAAATTGCCGGAGAGTAATCGTTAAGGCCGGATCATGGCCTGATAAATACCAAATCAATGTTTCAGGGGGTTGCTAGATGATCAGACATTACCGGAAATTTTTCGTGTTATTTCTCCTTTCCCTGGGGCTGAGACTCTCCCTGATTGCGGGTGCGAATACAAAATCAATCGAGATCACCGTGAAAGACAAGGTGGTAGGAAAGACAATGACCTATCTGGGTCCTTCCGGGCTAACCGGCGGCCCTAGCGCGGAAGTCATTGCAGAATACATAAAAGACTCAGGCTTCAATACCACCAAGTTCTGGGTCAGAGTAGGGAACTATGATGAGCTCTCAGCCCGCAAGGAGCTTTACGGGCCGCGGGCAAAGGAGATCGCTATCCGGCAGGTGACCGGGGAGCCAGAAAAGATAGATTGGGAACTGGAGCTCCAGGTCAGCACCTGGGAACCTCATCTGGATCTATGCAAGCGTTTCGGGATCCAGCCTGTTTTTCAAATGATCGCCCCTTTTGCCGCATATCGAACCTATTCACTTGATCCCCTGGTTCAACAGGTCTTCTGGAGGTATGTCTTCCTTTATTGCTACTGGGCCAATAAGGTCAAGAACTACAATTTCATCCTATGGAGCATGGGGAGTGAAAATCCGGTCGAAGCCAGCATAATGGAGACTGAAGTGGGCAGTGAGGCTGTCCGGGAAGCCGAAAAACTGACCGGAGTAAAGGTCCTGGTTTCCGGCCCCGGGGATGACTGGAACCACGAGGACATTCTGGCTGCCATGGAAGGGGTGCTCAAGGGGGAGGCTGCCCAACGCCTGGATGGGCTGTCTTTCCAGAGCTTCAACTTTTTTGATTCTTTCCCGGAGAAGCAGAAATACCCGACTTACTTCGAGCGCCTGCAGACCTACGATCAGCTTCAGAGGAATTGCAGGCCGGGAAAACCGCTGCTCACATACTGGGACACAAGCTGGCACTGGCGAGACAGGCCGAGAAGCGGAGGATATAATTCCGATTGGTATGTCACAGGCTTGCAGTACATTAGCCGACTGATCTGGGGTAATTTAGGCGGTGTTGTTGTCTCTACCCCTTACACCATGTATGGGGCAGAGTGCGATTCTTTATATGGCAAAAGCGTTGCCGGGATGATCAAGGTAGATAAGCAGACAAAAAGTACCCGGCCTGGCAGGGGTTACTATGCCATGCGTATGATAGCCCGGGCCACGGTGGGCGGCAAGGAGCGCCTCGAGGTCGAGGGACTGCCGGGAGGAGATGAAGTTCTCGCCCTGGCCAGCCAGGACAGCGAACATTTTTATTTTACGATAATCAACCGTACAAAGGATACCTTTTACAATTTCCGGATAAACCTGCCTTCCAGACTGGCTGACAAAGTTTTCAGGATCAGTGAGTTCAGCGAGATGTTGCAGGATCAATATATGAACGATATCACCAATATTTCTCTTCCGGTAATAATCCAGATCGAGCCGCTGGCTGCGTTACAGTTGGTTACCGAACGCTAGGCTTTGGATTTTATATAACCTTGGAGGTGGTTGAATGTTTCACCTTAGACAAGTCCTTGCTTTTGTTCTTTCCATTTGTCTTCTGGCTTCTTCGGTCATGGCGCTGGACTACAAGACAATTACGCTCCAGGTAACAGACAAGGTGATCGGCAAAACCATGGCTTATCTCGGTCCATCCAACATAACCCGCGGTCCCACAGAAGAAGCTACGGAAAAATACATCAAAGACTCAGGCTTTAATACTACGAAATTTTGGCTGAGTACCGGTAATTACGAGCAGCTGGCAGCCCGCCAGGAACTATACGGGCCGAAAACCAAAGAGATTGCTGTCCGCCAGGTCAGCGAACACCCGGAGAAAATTGACTGGGACCTGGAACTGCAGAAAAGCGATCTGGAGCCTCATTTCGATATATGCAAGCGCTTGGGAATTCAGCCTGTGCTGCAGATGATCGCTCCCTTCGCAAGCCACGACACGGGCTCGGTTGAACCACTGGTCCAGCAGGTTTTCTGGCGGCGCGTATTCCTTTACTGCTACTGGGCCAACATGATCAAAAAGTACAATTTCATTCTCTGGAGCATGGGCAGCGAAAATCCGGTTGATGCCGGTATTATGCAGGCGGAGGTGGGCAGTGACGCTGTGCGGGAGGCGGAGAAACTGACCGGAGTAAAGGTTAAGCTCTCGGCTCCGGGAGATGACTGGACTATCCAGGAGATTATCGACGGGTTCGAGGGGATACTCAAAGTAAAGACGACAGCAGATCGTCTGGATGGGCTGTCTTTTCAAAGCTTTAACTTTTTCAGCACTTTCCCGAAGCAGTCTGATTATCCGACTTATTTGGAGCAGCTGCGGGTCTTCGATCAGCTCCAGCACAAATACAGGCCGGGAAAGCCTCTTCTGCCTTACTGGGATACGAGCTGGTTCTGGAGGACCAAACCCGGAGGGGCAGGATATCAATCGGATTATTACATAACCGGCACCCAGTATATCAGCCGCCTGATCTGGGGCAACATGGGCGGAGTTGTTGTATCCACGCCATACACCATGTACGGAGCAGAAAGCGATTCTCTTTACGGCAGAGGGCTTGGGGGAGTAATAAAAGTCGATCAGGAAACGAAAGAGACCCGGCCCGGCAGGGGTTACTTTGCCCTGCGGATGATGGCCCGGGCTACGGTGGGAGGCAAGGAACGCCTCGAGATACTGGGACTGCCCGATGGAAATGATGTTCTCGCCCTGGCCAGCCGGGACAGCACCCACTTTTACTTTACTATTGTAAACCGTTGCGAAAAAACTGAATACAGGCTTCGTTTAACTATCACTCCGGGACTGGAGAACAAGGTTTACAGCATCCGTGAGTTCAGCGAGATGCTGCGTGATGAACAGATGAGCCGGATCACTCTGCCGGTGATAATCCAGATCGAACCACTGGCTGCGATACAGCTGGTCACGGAACTTAAATAGCTCTGATTTTGAACCTTCTGTCGGCTGTTTGAAAACAGAAATTTGCATACCCGATCATAAGTCAGATGAGTTAAAAATCGATATTCAAGGACTTGTAAAAATGACCTCCTTTTCAAAAAAACGAGTTTTCACTATTCTCATTGCTTTTTTAATCGTTTTTACCTCTTCCTGTCAGAAAAGGACAGAGACAGTTGAGCTGCGTATAATAGACAGGGTTGTCGATAAAACAATGGCCTATCTGGGTGCTTACGGTTTAATAGGATCAAGCCAGGATGTATCGACAAACGGGCCCAGCAGAGAGACAGCCGAAAAATATATCAAAGATTCAGGGTTCAATACCACGAAGTTCTGGCTCCGTGTCCCGAACTTCCAGGAACTGTCCGTACGCTCCGAGCTTTACGGGGCAAATACAAAACAGACAGCCGTCCGGCAGGTCACCGAAAATCCGGAAAAGATAGACTGGGACTTTGAACTCCAGATAAAAAAGGTTGAACCAGAACTGGATCTATGCAATAAATACGGATTTCAGCCAGTGCTGGAAATGGTAGCGCCCTTTGCAGCCTATAGAACGTATTCCGATGAACCTCTGGTGCGTGAGGTTTTCTGGAGGTATGTGTTCCTGTTCCACTACTGGGCGAACAAAGTCAAGAAATATGATTTTATTCTCTGGAACCTGGGCAGCGAGAATCCTGCTGAGGCCGGTATAATGCAGGCGGATGTCGGCAGCGATGCTATCCGGGAAGCTGAAAAGCTCACCGGAGTAAAGGTCCGGGTCGGCGCTCCCGGAGACGACTGGACTATCCAGGATATAATCGCCGGGTATGAGGGGATCCTCCAATCGGATATTGCCGACCGCCTGGATGTGCTCTCATTCCATACCCATAATTTTTTCGATACTTTCCCCAAAAAATCCGAGTATCCCACTTTTCTCGAGCAGGTGAGGGATTTCGATGAACTCCAGAAAAAATACAGGCCGGGCAAGGCGCTTTTGCCTTACTGGGATACCGGCGGGTTCTGGAGAACCGGGCCTGGAAGCGGAGGGTATCAATCAGACCACCTTTTCGCGGGGCTTTATTATATCAGCCGTATTATCTGGTCCAACCAGGGCAGGGTTGAGGTTGGTATGATTTCCAGAATGTACGGGGCCGAGAGCGATTCCTTGTATGGCAAGGGGCTTGGCGGCCTGATAAAACTCAAGCCAGGCTCCGGTTATGCAAGGCCCGGCCGGTCTTACTATGCGATACGTCTTATCGCCAGAGCCGCTGTGGGTGCCAAAGACCGCCTGGAGGTCGAGGGGCTGCCTGCAGGGAGCGATGTGCTCGCCCTGGCCAGCCGCGACAAGGAGCGTCTTTACCTCACGGTTATTAACCGGACCGAGGAAACTGCATATCAGTTCAGGCCAATATTTCCCGCAGGCCTTTCTGACAGGCCCTGCACTCTGCGGGAATTCAGCGAGAAACTCAATGATGAGGTGGTGGCCGAGGGCAGTCTGCCTTCGAGACTTGAGCTTAAGCCCCTTTCAGCGAAACAGATAATTATAGATTTTTAGATCAGTGAACGGCACGGAGCGCGGTATGCTTTGATATCGCATGCAGGGCGATGGGATCAGGCGGGTATCTGGGAACTGACACGGCAATGGAACGAACCGTTGTTATCGCAGGTGATGGCGAGAAAACCCGCGGCAGATGGTTATGCCCAATCCCTGCTGGGTGTATCGGATCGTGGATCGCAGGTTTCGACATTGATGATCGAAGTTAATGACCTGCTCGTGCGCTTGTTTAACGCGGAGGGTGACGAATCGCCGAAGACCATCACCTTGTCGGTGCAACCAGACCAGGTGGAACTCGACGGACGGATACGGGAACGGCTTGCGGTACGTAATGGCGCTGACGGTCGTTCGGAGGTCCAGGTTGCCATCCCGCGATTTGATTTTTGTACACTCCGTCTGTATGGTGTCGGTCACGCAAATCATTGATATCATTCATAGCAAAAATAATAAGAGGGCAGAAATGAAACGTCGGAACTTTATGAAAAGCGCAGCGATTGGTACAGCGGGAGTTTCCCTGTGGAATACGGCAACTTCACCAACTGACGCCCGAGCACAAGTATCGGGTGGGAAATACTATACATTCCAGAACATCAATCGCAAATGGTTTCTGGTCAGTCCGGAAGGGAAACCGGCGTATCTGCGGGGCGCCAACCATTACGGCGACGGTACCCATATGCCGTGGAATCTAAAGCAGCGGTACGGCACCGTCAAAGCCTGGCGTGAGTCCGTGCGCGACCGGCACCGGGAATGGGGATTTAACTATCTGCCCCCGTCTATTGGTCCTTCATACATAAAGCCCGGTCCCGGAGACGATCCGGAGAAAGACATCGTCGCGCGGACGCCCGAATGGTCTGCCGCTCACTTTGCCGAACTGGAGTATCCGTTTACGGCATTTCTCGAAGTGCCGAAGCAATACATGGCGGGACAGGATTTACCGGATGTTTTCTCGCAGGAATTCCGCGACATGGTGGACAATCGGTGCCGCGAATTTGTAGAGCCCTTGCGGGATAATCCATATCTGATAGGATACCACTTCTGTCACAATCCGCCCTGGCATCCGGTCGTGCCGTCTTTTATATGGTGGATTGAGAATACGGTGAAAAAAGGACAGCCCGGACGAAAGCGCTGGGTCCTTTTGATGCGGCAGATTTACGGTTCCGTTGACCGCTGGCGCAAGACCTATGGCATGCCCATCAAATCGTTTGATGAGATTCTGGAACTATCGTCTCCCCTGCGCGATTATGTGTCCGCTGTGGATGGTATGCGGGATCAACTGGCGTTCATGGAACGGATCTGCGAGGAGTGGTATAAAGTTTATTCCGGAACGATCCGCAAGTACGATCAGAACCATCTCCTGCTTGGGGACCGGAATACTTTGCATTTGCATCCCCTGGCGACCCATGCCGTTCGAAGAATGCAATCATATGTCGATTGCATCTGTGTCAATGTGATGGGAAATTCAGACGTGGCTTATAAGGAGCTGGAACAGGTGACTCCATACTGGGACGGACCCATCCATCTGGCGGACACCGGCGCCAATGTGTATCAAGGCGGGAAGATCAAGAGCGGCTTTACTACTGGTGACTATCAGGAGTTTGAAGATCTGTATCAAAGCCTCATGCAGGCGGGGCTGGACCATCCCCAGATCATCGGCACCGGCTGGTGCGGATACTATGAATCCGCGGGACGCGGCGGCATCGTCCATGTCGAGGATGACTCGCCGGTTACCGAGCGTGTCGAAGTCATGAAAAAGTGGAACTTCTGGATGGAAGAGCAGTATGCCCGGAAGTTCCGGGAAAGTGTAAGATTAGACAAGATGGGGTAAAATGATGGGATGTGTCCTTTGCGGGTGTATAAGTTCGCGACAGGGCGGTAGTTCTGCGTTATCAGGGTTTAAAATAATTACTTTCCGGAGTTACTGTGAGATTTGCCTTCTTTAATGCAATTATGCTTCTTGCCCTGTTTTTCGGCATATCTTTCGCCACTGAGACAGGCAGGTGGAGTATCCCCCTTGACGGTACCTGGGATTTCCTTCCCCGGCTCTCCGATTTCGGCGAGGGAGGCAGGCACATGTTCGAGTCCCCGGAGGCTGACCGGTCCACCTGGCGTAAAATCGAGGTGCCGTCATGCTTCCAACGGGTATTTAAGGACCTGGAATATTTCGAGGGTGTATGCTGGTATGCCCGCAAATTTAATTTCAATGCAGACCCTGAGTCGGTTTACGCCGAGTTTGTCTTTGAAGGGATCAACTACCTTTCGCGGGTCTACCTCAATGGCCAGGTGCTCGCCGATCATGAGGGCGGATTCACCCAGTTCACTGTTCCTGCAGGGAAGGCCTTGAAACATGGAGAGAACCTGATTGCAGTGCGTCTTGACAGCCGCCGCCACCTGCTCAAGCTCCCATCGCTCATAGGCTATTTCAATTACGGTGGAATCTACCGCCCTCTGCGCCTGGAAGTTTTACCAAAAGTACATCTAGCTGATGTGCAGATACGGACCAAGAGGATCGATCCCCCGGGGGTAATCGGTGTCGATTTGAGGATCGAGGGGCCTGGCGGAGACCTCCGGCAGTCCGGAAAAGTGCGATTCGAAGTCCTGAATAGAAACGGCAGAGTGGTCAGCGTCCAGGAGCGGGACTATTTCCTTACCGGCCCGAGCGAATCTGTCAACTGTGATATTGAAATTAAAGGACGGGACCTGAATCTCTGGAGCCCGGAGAATCCATACCTTTACAGATTGCGCACCAAGCTTCATGGCGGCGGTATCACGGTCGATGAAACAGCTGCCACATTCGGCATCCGCACATTCAGCGCCAGGGGAAGGGAGTTCTTGGTTAATGGCAAACCGTACAAGGTTCACGGCCTGTGCTATCACATCGATTTTCCGGAAACCGGAAGAACTCTGGATGAAAAGATGTTCGCCCTGGATCTGAAAAACCTGAGCGAGCTTAATGTCAAGGCCCTGAGGTGCCACTATCCATTCGAATCCCGGATGCTGGATGCCTGCGACAGCCTGGGGATCATGATAGTCTACGAGATACCGGTTTTCTGGCTGCGCTCTTACGATCGCTACCAGCTTCTGCTGGCCCGGGAAATGGCCCGGGAAATGGTACTCACCGGAGGTAATCGCCCCTGCATAATGGCCTGGAGCCTGGGTGATGAATGCCATTTTGATCCTGTCGATTATCAGGTTTTTTTCACCGCCCTTCGGGATGAAATCCACCGGCAGGTACCGGATGCTTTAATCACCTATGCCACAGACACAGGTTCTGAGATCATGGCGCACATCGTGGATATTTTCAGCGAGAATATCTATCCGGGCTGGTATAACTTCCTGGGGGCAAAGCCTGTCCAGTGGCGGGCGGATTCAACCCTGATGGTAGAAAACCTCGCCAAGGTCAAGGGAGAAATACAAAACAGAATCCGCACTTTCCCGGTCATGCCGTTCTGGATCACCGAGGTCGGCGGCGGGGCGGCTCTGGATATCCCGCGCGACCGGTGGGAGCTGTTCTCCGAGGACTACCAGGCGACTTTGCTCAGACATCAGTTGGATATGATTGCCTCTATCCCCGAGATTTCAGGCATCTTTCCCTGGATTTACAACGATTTTTACGATCCCTCACGCATGGAGGCGCCGGGCCAGAGAGGCAAAAACCTGAAGGGTCTGGTTACAATTGAACGTAAACGTAAGAAATCTTTCGCTGTCCTCCGCGAGTTTTACAGAAAGTGGGGGCGATAACCTAATGAAATGGAGTTCAGAATTTTAAGGAGCAGAGATGATGATATCTAAGACATTATTCAGGGTAAGCAAACTGTTCGGGCTTACGGTTATCGCCCTCACGATTTTTATCGCCTGCCGTGATTTTAAAGAACCCTCCGGCAGGCAATGCTTTCCCGAATCCGTGAAGATCCACCGGATAACCTCGGGACCGCTGCATCATTTCGCAAGCGCCTATTACCACCTTCAGTCATGGAGTGCCTCGGAACGGTATCTGCTCTGCCTGGAAACTGATCTGGCAAACCATAATCCGGAGGCCGATGAACCGGCCACCCTGGGAATGGTAGATCTGGAGAGAGGTGAGTTCATACCGCTGGCTAAAACATATGCCTGGAACTTTCAACAGGGCACAATGCAGCACTGGCTGGGCAGATCCCCGGATTCCCTGATAATCTATAATGATTTCCGCAATGGCCGCTTCGTGTCCGTTATCCTCAATGTTCACACTAAAAAGGAGATCAAAATTATCGGTCGGCCGGTGAGCGCGGTTTCCCACGACGGCAGAAAGGCGGTGAGCTTGAACTTCGCCCGGCTGAGTATTACCCGTCCCGGATACGGCTACTCAGCCCCCGGAGACGACCCCCGGATAGATATAAAACAGCCGGAGGATGACGGGCTTTATTATATAGACCTGGAGACCGGTGAATCGAAACTGATTGTATCCATAGCTGAAATTTATCGCCGGTATCCCCTGCCCCCGGAGGTTAAAGATCCTCTTTTCTGGTTCAACCACACGCTGATCAATACCGATGATACGCGGGTGTTCTTTATGGCGAGAACTAATAAACCTAACAGCAATGCTCTTTTAACTGCCGGCTATACAGTGAATCTGGATGGAACCGACCTGCGGCAGGTGATCGGCTATAAAACTTACGGCGCCTCGCATTTCGACTGGCTCTCTCCTGAAAAACTCATGGTAACCACCTACCATGAGCCCGGGGGAGAATGGAGCCATGTCCTTTTCACGGATGGTAAACAGGATTTCAGAGTGCTTGGGCCGGGAATCCTGATCAGGGACGGGCATGGGGCATTTTCACCAGATGGATGCTGGATGGTTACCGATACTTATCCGGACTATGAGTACAAAAGAACACTGTTGTTGATGAATATGGCAAATGATGCGGTTATGCCACTGGGCAGGTTTTTTCACGATCCCCAAAAATTCTCAGGGCCCTGCCGCTGTGACCTTCACCCACGCTGGAACCACAGCGGTGACAAGTTATGCTTTGATTCGGTTCATGAAGGTACCCGCCAGGTGTATATTGCCGATCTGGATTTTGGCCGGTAAACCGCTAAGACCGAAGAAAAGAGAAAGTGACTGCTCTCTGACAGAATTCTTCTGAAATATAAAAAACAGGCCGGTTTCCCACTTAGGGAAGATATATTCACTAGCCGAATAATCCGAGCTGCGCATTCAGAACAATGTTTAGAAGGATTAACCAGATGCGTTCTATAAGTCTTGCTGCGTTTTTTTTCTGCAATTTTTGTTTTCTGGCCGTAGAAACTCACGCAAATCCGTCAAGTCCTGAGCAGTTGGAGCTGGTTTTCAGCCGGCTTGACTATGTCCATGAAAAGATAAGGGAGAGCAAGAAGCTTTATCAACAGGGAAATACAAAAGAAGCGGTAAAGACTCTTTTAGACTATTACCGGAACCGTGAAAATGTCACCTGGCATTTCAACAGAAAAGACAAAAAACGTCTGGTTGAAGATTACAAAAAACTTTTTTCCAGCCGGATGGGCATTGACCAGAGCATGCCCAATCAAACCTTGATAACTTATCACCCGACAGAACATGCTGATTCTATCCTGGCCGGGGAATGGTACTGGTACCGTAAATTCTGGAGCTGCGGATTTCCGCCCCGCTGGGATGAGATCAAGGAGGATGCGGAATATAACGAACAGTTGAACCGCCATAATTTTCTATTCGACCTGGGCCTGGCTTACTGGCTTACCGGGGAGGAGAAATACGCTCGGGGGGCCATTACCATTCTAAGCGATTTTATAGATAAAAATAAAGCCCCGACAGATGGGAAAGTACATTGGGACTATCTGGCCTGGGGAAATTTACAGGCAGGGATCAGGGCCAGGATTTGGCCCTCAGCATGGGAATTTCTGATAGATTCCCCAGCTTTCAGCGGGGATTTTTTCATCCGGCTGCTCTTTTCCATTGTCCAGCACAAGGATTACCTGAGGGCGGTTGCCCCAAAGTCCGAATTCGGAATACTGGCGGATCACAACCACTATATCATGGAAATGGAAGGGTTGTTCAATCTTGCTGTCATGTTTCCGGAATTTAAAACCTCCGCTGGCGACAGGGATTTCGCGATCATGGAGCTTGATCGCTGCCGCAGAAACCAGATCCTGGAAGATGGAGGTCACATCGAGGAAACTCCGGGCTATCATGCAGGCTGCATCTGGTGGTTCGCTGCTCCGATGGTTCTGGGAGAATTGAACGGGGTCTCTTTCAATCCGGATTACCGTGAAGGGCTGAAAAAAATGTTTTATTTCCTTTCTCATATCACCCGGCCCAACCTCACAATCGCTCCCTTTGGCGATTCCGACCCGAACATGGTCACAGAGACATTCAGTCTGGGGGAACTGCTGTTCAGCGAACCGGTAACAGCTCAATCAGGTGCACTGTCTCCGTCTGTCTTCTGGCTGAAAAGCGGCGCCGCCCTTGAGACCAGGGAAACCGCGGCTGATTTCCCACTACTGGAGGAATTCCCCATAGGGGGTTTTTATTGCATGCGCTCCTCCTGGCGGCCGGAGGCCCTTTATCTGGCCATGCGAAATGGCAAGAGACAGAGAAAAGGCGGCGGCGGAGGACACGTCCATGCAGACCATCTCAGTATCGATGTAACCGCCTATGGCGACCCGCTGATTATCGACCCGGGGATCTATACCTACACGGAAGGGCCATGGCGAAAATATTTCAAGATTACCGAGTCGCACAATACAATTGCGGTTGACGGCAAATCTTCCATGGAATATCAGGGTACATGGAAGTGGGACAAAGATCCGGATGTAAAAAACGGAAGTTTTCAAACAGACAAAAACGGAATCACCATTCAAGCCTCGCATGACGGTTTTCAACCGGCGATTTGCACCCGTAAGATAACTTTTATCCAGGACAGATTCTGGCTAATAGATGACCAGGTTACGGGCTTGAATGGAAACAGGGTCTCCTATTCGTACCATTTCTCGCCCAACATGGCCCGACTTCTTGATGGAGCATTTCAGGGTGCTCAAACAGAAGTATCCTCAGACAATGCCTCCGTGGCTGTGATCCAGATTGCGGGAAAGGCCGGCGCTGTCCTGGAAGACGGATGGTATTCGGAAATTTATCTGACCAAAGCTCCAATTAAAGTTCTGCGCCTGGTTGAAGAGAATGCCATTGAAACCTCCCGCTCTGTCTGTCTGATAATCCCTTTCCCTCCGGGCGAACCCCAGGATTATTCGTTGATTGTTGAAGGCAGCCGGGTCAAGGTCATTATCCGCGGCAGCCATCCTTACAAGGGAGAGCTCGATATTGGGTGAAAGGTCAATATTTCCCGATTGGAGAATAAAAATGCGTCCAGCCTGCTTTATAATACTTTTCACAGCCAGTCTCAGGCTGTTGGCTGCAGAGACAGTTTTACCTCCGGCTACCTCGGCACAGTTCGAGCTGGTTTTTAATGAGCTGAGCGATTCTGTGGCAAAGATCAGGGAAAGCAAAAGACTATACCAGCAGGGAAAAACAAAAGAGGCGGCCGGACTGCTCCTGGACTACTTTCGCAGCCGGGACAACGTTAAATGGCACTTTGACCGCAGAGATAAGGAGCGCTTGATCGCGGATTACCGGAAACTTTATCCGGACCAGGCAGCCGATGATCTGGAATACGTGGATTCTCTTTTGAACGGGAAATGGCTTCAATTCAACAAATACTGGAACTGTGGCTTTCCACCCCGCTGGAATGAGGAGACAGATGAGTCAGAGTATACCGAGGTATTAAACCGTCACCCTTTCCTGGTGAATTTCGGCCGGGCGTACTGGCTTACCGGAGATGAAAAATATACCCGGGGAGTGATGGTTATGTTGACTGACTGGATTGAAAATATCAAATCCCCGCCTGACAAGGAGATTCACTGGGACTATCCGGCATGGGGCGAGTTGCAGGTTGCCTTGCGCGGCAGGAACTGGCCCTCGGCCTGGGAATTTTTTATCGATTCGCCCGGGTTCAGTCCGGATTTTCTGGTGCGTTTTCTCTATGGATTAATCCAGCAGAAAGACTATTTGAGAGAAGTCGCTCCGAAATCCGGCTTCGCGACCAATGCGGACCACAACCACTATATCATGAACATGGAAGGGCTTTTCGATATTACGGTCATGTTTCCGGAATTTAAATCAGCAGTGGAAAACAGAGAGTTCGCCATGAAGGAGCTTGAGCGCTGCCGCAGAAACCAGGTTCTGAGCGATGGCGTGCATATCGAGGAAACCCCGGGTTATCATGAGGCTTGTATCTGGATTTTCGCGGCTCCCATGCTGCTTGGGGATATGAACGGTTGTCCTTTAAGCGACTTTTACAAAGACGGAATAAAGAAAATGTTTTATTTCTTGAACCATATCGCCAGGCCCGATCTCACATTGACTCCTTTCGGGGATACTCAGGTGCATGAGATAACCGAAACACTCGGCCTTGGGGAGATGCTTTTCAGCGAACCGGTTTCCGTGCATAAAGGCACTTCCGGGGAGAGACTGTTCTGGCTGACAAACGGAAAAGCCTTTAAACACGGTGACAAGGCAGCAGATTTGCCCCTGCTTGGTGAATTCCCTGTCGGAGGCTTTTACTGCATGCGCTCATCCTGGGACAGGGACGCCCTTTATTTGGCCTTTCGCAACGGGAAAAGGCGCAGAATAGGCGGAGCGCATGTGCATGCTGATCACCTGGCTATTGATCTCTCGGCCTTCGGAACCCCTTTGATTGTCGATCCGGGAGTATATACCTACACAGATGGTCCGTGGCGGGAGCATTTCAAGTCCACAGAGGCGAAAAACACAATCTCAATTGACGGCAAATCCTCCATGGAATACAGATCCTCCTGGCAATGGGGCCCTGATCCGGAGGTGGGAGAAGGCAGTTTCCAGGAAGATGAGAACGGGATCACAGTCTCCACCTGGCATGACGGCTTCAAACCGGTGATATGTGAGCGAAAAATAACTTTCGTGGCCCACAGGTTCTGGTTGATAGAGGACCAGGTAAAGAACTTGAACGGGAACAGAATTTCCACTTCCTACCAGTTTGACACCCGGGATGCACAGCTCATAAAAGGGCAGTATCAGGGAGCTCAAACAAAAATTTCCGGGAAAGACGCCTCAATTGCTGTGATTCAGGTCAAAGGAAAAGCCCGGGCCACCCTGGAAGAAGGTTGGGTTTCGAGAACTTATATGCTGAAATACCCCGCCAAAATGCTGCGCTTTGTTGAGGACAAAGCTTTTGATACATCCGGTGCCTTGTACCTGCTCATTCCTTTTCCGCCTGGAGAGGTCCAGGATTACTCGATCGGGATTGAGGGGAATGAACTGGAAGTTTCCATAAAAGGCGCTTTTCCATTTCAGGGAAAACTAAAGATTGACTAAATATTCTTTCGATTCACTTAATTTGGAGGAATGCCATGAAGAGACGGGGTTTTCTGCAGAGTGCTGCAGGTCTTCCGCTGCTGACTGCCTGCGGAAAAGCTGCGGAAAAAGAGGCAGTACTCTCACCTCCATCGAACGAGGGGTTAAAGCTTTACTGGGGAGACATCCATACCCACTGCAATATCACTTACGGCCATGGTTCAATGGAGGATGCACTGGAGGCCGCTGTACAGCAGCTTGATTTCTGCGCGATCGTAGCCCATGCTCTCTGGCCGGATATCCCCGGTAAGGATGACCCGCGCCTGGCCTGGGTTATCGACTATCATGTCGGGGCGTTCGAGAGAATCCGGAAAAACTGGACCCATGTCCAGGATTTGAACCTTCAGTATCATAAGCCTGGTAAGTTCTTGACCATCCTGGCTTATGAGTGCCATGACATGAAGGATGGAGATCACAATGTTTATAATTTCGATCCCCGTGCTCCGATAGTCGAGGCGACCTCGATTCCGGATCTGAAAGAAAAGCTGAAAGGGACAAGGGCCCTGGTCATTCCACATCATATGGCGTATATGAAAGGCTACCGTGGGTTCAACTGGGATTCTTTTACGGATGGAGACCAGACGCCGATTATCGAGATTTACTCCCGCCATGGATGGTCCGAGACAGATATCGGCCCCTATCCCATGCTGCACGATATGGGGCCGCGTTCTCATGAGGGTACAACGGAAGTCGGTCTTAAGCGCGGGTATAAGTTCGGCATGATGGCCTCCACTGACCAGCATGCAGGATATCCGGGCAGTTACGGGGATGGGAGGATAGCGGTGTATGCCAGAGAGTTGACTATGGAGGGTCTGTGGGAGGCATTTCTTAAGCGGCGGGTTTACGGCTCTACCGGAGAGAAGATAGTGGTGGATTTCCGGCTGAACGATGCCTGGATGGGTGAGGCTATTACCGGCGGCGCGATAAGAAACTTGTATCTGAAGGTGGAGGGGAACGATATCCTGGATTATGTGCAGATAGTTAAAAATGGCAGACGGATTGAGCAATTCAACGGTCCGTTTCTTCCAGAGATGCCTGAAGGCGACCTGATACGGGCCAAGGTGCGGATTGAATGGGGCTGGGGCAAGGATGAAGATGTGTTTACCGAGTGGAACGGTGCCCTGGAAATAACCGATGGCCGGATTCTTGAAATCACTCCCTGTTTTCGCGGGCTGCCGGTAACCGCACCTCAGAAGGGTCTTGAACACAAGACCATGGTCAACCGGATCCTGGAGAAGAGTTCCGAGTCCTGCACATTTCACTCTTATACTATCAAAAATCCCAATACTCTGACTCCAACCACTAACTCGATCGTGCTGGATGTGGAGATGCCCAAGAGAGCTTCTATCAGGGCCAGAGTGAACGGCAAGGTTTTCGAGCATACCATGGCGGAGCTGCTTGAGGGTGCAAGATCACATTTTTTAATCGGCTGGCTGAGTGAGGCGATAAGTTTTCATCGCGCGATACCCGAATCAGGTTTTATCATGGAGAAAGCTCTGGTGGACAGGCAACCGGAGAATGAGACCGACTATTACTATGCCCGGGTGAGACAGCGCAATAATCAATGGGCCTGGTCGAGCCCGATCTGGGTGCAGAGTTAATTCAGGAAACTGTCGAGCTTCAGCCGAAAACTGTAATCCGGATTGAAAGTACTTTCTCCTTCAATGTATGACAATTCTATCCGGGAGACTTATAGATGAACAAAGGGAAAATGGGTAGGCGTCAATTTATGATGAGCTCGGCTGCTGCTACCGGAGCTATGGCTTTTGCCGGATCTGCATCCACCGGAGACCAAAAGAGCGAAGCCATGGAGGTGGACCAGATACTAGGGGATATAGGGAAAGCAAATAAGTATAATCTCATTGTCATTATGCTGGATACCCTGCGTAAAGATCACGTAGGCGCTTATGGTAACCAGTGGATCAAAACCCCGAACCTGAACAAACTGGCCTCGGAATCGATTATTTTCAATCTGGCCTTCCCTGAGTCACTGCCTACTATACCGGTAAGGCGCGGATTGCATACCGGCATGCGCACTTTCCCTTTTCGCAGTTATCAGCCGGTTAAAGGCGATAATGTGCGCACTCCCGGCTGGCAGCCTATACCTGAGGGACAGATAACCCTGGCCGAGATCCTGAACTATGCAGGCTACCGCACGGCATTTATCACCGATACCAACCACCAGTTCAAGCCTGCCATGAATTTCCACCGTGGATTCGATCAGTTTACTTGGATCAGGGGCCAGGAAAGCGACAAGTTTTCCTCGGTTACCCCACTGCCGGAGTCCGAGGTTGAGAAGTATGTCTCCACCCAGGGAGGGTCAAGGTCAGTACAGTGGCTGGCCATGTATATGGCGCGCTGGCAGCACCGGACTCTGGAGGAGGAATACATGTCGCCCCGGGTATTCACCGCGGCCATGAGATGGCTTGAGCAGAACCGGGATGCCGAGAGGTTTTTCCTGCTGGTGGACAGTTTCGACCCTCACGAGCCCTGGGATCCCCCTTACTATTACCGTGACCTTTATTATCCGGGCTACAAGGGGAGGGAAGTGATTGTGCCAAGGTATGGGTCATCTGATTACCTGACACCGGATGAGTTAAAGTACATGCGGGCCTGCTATGCGGCTGAAGTGACCATGGTCGATATGTGGCTGGGAAAATTTATCGACCGGGCCAAACAATTGGGAATGCTGGATGAAACGCTGCTGTTTCTAATTTCCGATCACGGCCACCAGTTGGGAGAGCATGGCCTGGTGGGCAAAGTGCCCCGGGGCCTCTACCCGGAGCTAATGGATATTCCCCTGTTTTTACGCCATCCGGATGGATCCGGGAAAGGCACACTGGTCGATATCTTCGCCCAGAACCATGATATCCCACCCACAGCCCTTTCTCTTCTGGGACTCAAGCAGCCACTTAAAATGGATGGAATGGATCTCTGGCCGCTCATTTCCGGTGACAGCGGAAACCCCCGCTCATATGTAACCAGCGGTCACAGCAACGCTGCCTGGTACCGGGATGAGGAATATGTGCTGCTCTGCACCTGGCAAGGAGAGAATCCTGAACTTTATGATCTGCGGAAAGACCCCCGGCAGCAAAATAATATTGCAGACTCAAACAAAGCTCTGGTTAAAAAACTATTCTCGCGCATAATCGCCGATGCCGGCGGACCGTTCCCAGACTACACCAGACTGCTCAAGGACCGGAGCGAGCGCTGGTATCTCCACTAATCCGGCAGCATCCTTTTGATTCGGGCCTTATTGTGCATCTATCAACATTAAAACTCTTATCGAGATGGGGAATTTGTCATGAAACCGACCGAATTTCCAGGTAGAAAGCTCAGTCGCCGGCAGTTCATTAAAAACACAGCTACATTAACTGGCGCGGGTTTGGGGACTGTCATAATTTCAAATCCTTCTGCAGCACAGGGTGCGAAAACCTCTCCATCAGATCGCATTACTGTTGGCATGATTGGAGTTGGCGCGCGCGGCCAGTTCTTAATGAATTTTATGCGCGAGATTGAAGGGGTGGAGATAGTCCGGGTTTGTGATGCTTATACCACCCGTGTATCCCAGGCTATCAGCCGAACCGGGGGCCGGGCCACTGCCGTGAAACACTACAGAGAAATGCTGGATGACAAGAGTATAGATGTGGTTTTTGTGGCCACTCCGGACCACTGGCATGCAACCATGGCGATCGATGCGGTTAATGCAGGGAAGGATGTATACTTTGAAAAACCATTGACCTACACAGTGGATGAAGGACCGGATATTATCAAGGCAGTTAAGAAAAGCGGCCGGATTTTCACTGTGGGCAGCACCTGGATCACCGCAGCAGTCCAGCGCAAGGCGCGCGAGATTATTCGCTCAGGCAAGCTGGGGCAGATAACTATGATCCGTGCTTTCTATAACCGGAATTCAGCAGATGGCGCCTGGATTTATCCTATCCCTGATGATGCCGACAAAAAGACAGTTAACTGGGATATGTTTCTCGGTGCTGCCCCCAAGGTTCCTTTCAGCCTGGAAAGGTTTTTCCGCTGGCGCTGCTATAGGGACTATTCGGGAGGTATCCCCACAGACCTCTTTGTGCATCTGTGCACCTCGATTCACTGGCTGATGGATGTGCAGGCTCCATCCAGAGTCTCCGGCATGGGTGCCCTGTACCGCTGGAAAGAGAGCCGCGATGTGCCCGATACGGTAAATGCAAGCCTGGAATATAAGGAAGGTTTCATGGTTAACCTTTCCTCGACATTCAATAATCAGATGGCAGGCGGCTATGGGGTTCAGATCCTGGGCACAGAGGGAAGCCTGATCCTTGACGGTGAAAAGAAACTTATCTTCGTTCCGGAGCCTGTCGAAAGCACCAGGGATAACGAATCCCGGATGATCGATGGTGAGGATGAATATATCGCAACGGGCAAGGACAGGACCCTGATCCACATGGAAAACTTTTTCAATTGCGTGAGAACCCGGTCTCATCCTGAGGAGGATGTGGAAGAAGGGCACCGGGCCGCAGCAGTAGCCCACATGGTGAACCGCTCGATTGAAACCCACTGCGAGGTGGAGTGGGATTTCGAGAACCAGCGGATAAAAGCGTAATCGGAAATGCTGAAAACAATGAGAATCCAATTGTCTAAAGCAGCGTGCGCTTCTTTTGGATGGAATTCAGGAATAATGTGCTCGCAGGGATTATCGGGCTAACTTTGGTCCCTGGTGTCAATCCCGGCGGATATCAGTTGAAAAAAGGTCGAAACAAGATCGAGGATTACCTGGTCTCGTTCGCCGGAAAAAGAGTTGTCGTGGATGGCTGTTTGAACCAGGGAATATATGTATTTGATTTACCGGCTTGCACCTGCCTGAATGAATCTTCAAGCGGATTTCCGGGAATAATGACAGAGAAAATTATCGACAGGAAGCCATAGGCATGCAAACAGAAAATCCATTTCCGCAGGAACGTCTGGTATCTCTGGATGCTTTCCGGGGATTAACCATTGCCGGTATGTTCGTAGTGCTCAACCATGGCACATGGAATCGCGAGATCATCTGGGACCAGCTTTTCCATCCCGAATGGCACGGCTTTACCATAACCGATCTCGTCCTGCCCTTTTTTATTTTCATAGTCGGAGTAGCCCTGCCTTTTTCCTATGATAAGCGCCTGGCCCACGGTGATTCATTCACCATTCAGCTCAGGCATGCGCTCAAGCGTTTTGTCTTGCTTGTTCTCTTCGGTAATATCCTTTATATCAACGCACGCGCTACTATTACGGTGAATTTTTGGGGAGCGCTGCAGGTTATCGGTTTCTGCTATCTATTCGCTTTTCTTACCCTGCCGCTCAAAACTCGCACCCAGGCTTTAATCATTGCCGCAACGCTGATTTTCTATTCCCTGGTCTTCATTGTCTTTCACCCGCCTCCCGGCGCGGATAACCCTTATGTATTCGGTAACAATATCGGCACGCTGTTCGATCAGTGGCTGCTGGGCCAGACTCATCCCCAGGGATATGTAACGATCAACATCCTGGGGGGTATCCCGAACTGCATACTGGGGGTTATGGTTGGCAAGTTGTTGAAAAACGACTTACCGGTGAGGAGGAAAATCATTACGCTGCTGGCCTGCGGAATCGCCGGAGTGTTAGTGGGATTGGCCATTGACCCGCTCATACCGATTAACAAGAAGCTATGGACCAGTTCTTTTACCGTGTACGCAGGCGGCTGGAGCCTCCTGTTCTTTCTCCTCTTTTATTGGATTATCGATATAAAGGGATACAAACGCTGGACTCTGCCACTGGTCATATACGGGCTTAACCCAATAACGATCTATATGATCAATGGTCTCTGGAGACCCTGGATCCTTTACAGGTGGAGTTTTAACACCAGTGATGGAAAACTGGTGCTGGCAAGGGCGATCCTGAACCCGCTGACAGATACATTCGGGAAGGCCGCCGGCTCATACCTTTTTACCGCTTTAATCGTTTTCTTCCTCTGGTCGATCTGCTACTGGATGTACCGCAGAAGAATATTCCTGAAACTATAAACAGCCAATCCCTGCCCCTTCCGGTCAGCGGATCTGTTCTGTCTGAAATTCAAAAGGCTCCCGGGGAATTACCAATGATTAACGTGATTCGATGTCTGATAAGCATGGAAATTCTGTCATTTTTTTTCTGTTGGGCTAACCTCCCGGCCTCGCCGCGGTTTATCATCGATGCCCACTCGCACGCACCGAAAACGCAAAAGAATGTGGATATTGTGGCCAGAGTCTACCGCGAGCAGAATGCCATGCGCTGTGTGTTCACCAGGATGGAACAGTTCGAGCTGATGAAAAAGGCTATAGCTGACTACCCGGATGTGTTTATCGGCTACGGTCATATAGATCCTGATGATCCCGATGCCGTGCGGGAAATAGAAAAATTTTATCAGGCAGGTTTTGTGGGCATGAAATTTCATTTCCCGCAGAAAAACTGGGATGACCCAAAATACTGGCAGCTTTACCGCATGTGCGAGCACCTGGGCTTACTGATGGTTTTTCACACCGGGATTTGTGACCGTGAAATAACCGATACTCCATCATTCGCTTCCTCCATGCATACCCGCCCCGGATACCTGGACCTGATTGCCAGGGCCTTTCCGCGCGCGGTAATTCAGGGCGCTCATTTCGGCGACCCCTGGTATGAGGAGGCCGCGGAGGTCTGCCGGTTTAATCCCAATGTTTATTTCGATGTCACCTGGGCTACGCTCCCCAAGCTGATCAAGTTGAACGACCTGGCTCGTTTTAAAAAAATCCTCTGGTGGAGTATGCCGGAAGGTCAACAATCCCCATTCACCAAGAAAGGATCGCCTCATGCATTCGAGCATATCGTTTTCGGCACAGATGCCTGGGGCCTGCCCAAGCTTATGGAACAATTCCAGATGTTTCTTGAGGCCAATGACGTGCCGGAATCGATCCGGGAGAAAATGTGGGGGCTGACCATGGCCCGCATTCTGGATATTGATCCGGAAACACGCCGGTTCCGCCATCCCCGGCCTCTTCCCCCTGGCTCACGCTACCTTTTCGCTCCAAGCAAATTCAGCAGTGAAGAAGGAAAGTGAAAAGCGCCAAGAGGATTTATTAGCCTTTCAACCCGTATATTTAATTTTTCAGGAGGAATTCCCATGAAAAAATATACTGCTTACTTATTACTGAGCCTGTTTGTGGCTGGTCTTATTTCGAGCTGTTCGAAATTAAAGCCTGCCGCCAATCCTGCTTACGACTATGTCGCCGAGGGCAGGGGGACCTGGTTGGGCATGGGACAGACCAGGGGACTGAACTGGGACTCCACCATGGCCGCTTTGAAAGATGCCGGTTTTAATATGGTATTCCCTTGTATGTGTTCAGCCGGTGCGGCCCTTTATCCCAGCGAGTTTGTTCCCATGGTAAGTGACCGGAACGAGTTGAAGCTCTGCCTGGAAGCAGCCCACAGGAACGGGATCGAGGTCCATGTCTGGAAAATTAACTGGCGCATGGCAGGCACTACGGATGAAAATAACCAGGAAATGATTCAGGCAGGCCGGATCCAGTATGGCCCTGATGGAAGGCCGTCCACCGAGGTGGCCGCCAGCTTTGGATGGCCCCGCAAGGGGGAATCGCTCTGTCCTTCCCAGGAAGCTAACAGACAGCTCGAACTGGATGTGATGCTCGAATTGGCGAGGAAATATGATGTGGATGGAGTGCATTTCGATTATATGCGCTATGAATTCGAGCCATTGTGCTACTGCGATAAGTGCAGGGAGAATTTTATCAAAGAAACCGGCTTGGAGTTGAAATGGCCGGATGATGTCTGGAAAGGCGGCAAATACCGGGAGTTGTATCTTGACTGGCGGCGATATCTGATCCATTCCTCGGCCCGGGAGATCGCCAGAGCGGTCCATACTTATGATCCCTATGTTTGTGTTTCCCTGGCCGCACGCCGCCAGCTCATCCAGCATGTATATGAGAGTGATGCCCAGGTCTGGTGGGAGTGGATCAAGGAGGGGATACTGGATTTTGTCACCCCGATGAACTATTCCGAGGAAGCGGAAACTTACGCAGATCTCATCAAACAACAGTTCCCTTTGGTCAGAGGCGCAATTCCCTATTACGCCGGGATCGGGGTATTTCGCATGAAAGCCTGGCCTCCCTTTAAAAAAGCTATCGAACTCGGGCGAGACCTGGGTGAGGATGGTTATCTTACCTTTTCTCTTCCCAGTATATTGCCGTTCCTGAGTCAGTTGAAAGAGGAAAAGATAAATCCCCCGGCGCTTCTGCCGCACCGGGCCCCGGAGACCCGTTTCTTTTTGCAGCCGGGTAAAGGCGAAAGCCAGGAAGGGCTCCAGATTTATTCTCCGGGTTCTGAAGTGAATTTTAAAGTGGATGTGATGTTCAAAGGGAAACTCAGGGAGGGAATCAGCCGGATCCAGGGGGATATCGTACTAGTGAAAACAAGCGGTGAAATAGTCGCCAAAATTCGATCACTCGATCTTAACCAGGCCACTGTCACCGAGTTATCGGTTGCCTGCGGGGAACAGGGCCGTTATCGCCTTGCCTTTTACGGAACAATGACTCTGAGCACCAGGGAGATAAGACCATTCATTACCAAAAGCTTCCCGTTCGAGGTCAAAGCATCCTGAGGAAAGAGCGTTATCAGGAGGAAATGAAGATCTTCCTGGAGTAATATTTCGATTTTAGATGTTCTTGAAGTCCATATTACTACTCAGGTTATAAAATTGTTTAGATCTATCCGTAAAGGTAATTTTTTTTCTTCTTTTGGTGGCAAAAGAAGCAAAACCATTTCTTTTTAAACAAAAAGAAACAAAAGTTAATCCTGGCACTTTAGATTCTTACAAATTCACTCTAATGCTGCCTGTAGTGGTATAAAAAGGATGAGGAAATGAGAAAAAAAAGAATTAAGTCATCATTTTATGTTCTGGCAATACTTGTTTTTTCGTTTATTGATTTTTATCGGGCGGCGGATAGTTACGGGCTTATCAGCGAACCCTCGAAGCAAGCTGTCATTGTCGCTTCAAACAACTCTCTTATAGTGGATGGCAAACTGGATGATAAAGTATGGCAAAGCCTCGAAATTTTGAATCTAAAACCTGCAGAACCCGGGGTACCAGAAAAGGGGGCCGCAAACAGTCGGGTTGTACTTCGCGGTAATCATCTTTGCCTGGGTGGCTTTATCCCGGAGCCTGGCGGGAAAGTCATCGCCAGGTCGATAGGTTATAATCCTATCTGGCATCGTAATCCTCCGGCGGAAGACCTGTTAGTTTACGAGCTAAAATTCAGGACAAAATTCGGCCAAGAATCGGTATTAAGATTGGAGATCAATCCCTGGGGCGCCCACAGAATATTAAGGGATGGAAAGCTGGTCCAGGAGACAAAAATATTGATAGCAGCGAATGTAACTCCCGAAGGTTGGGGAGTAGAGACAGTTGTTCCCTTGGATGAATTGAATTTAGATGAATCGAGTGACAGGATAAAAATAAATATATCACAGAGCCGCTGTCAAAGACCGGTAACTCCTTTTTTATATTTGAGCTTACCATCCAGGGATGATTTTCTTGAATTTTCTCTTCCCGGCCCGGGCAACAAAAAAACCAGCATCGCTGCTCCCCGGTATGATCCTCCATTTCTTGGCCCGGATGACCCTCCTTTACAGGTCGGCTCTGTTCAGGTAGTACCCCCGATTGATATGAAATGGGATGATCCGTTTTGGAGAAAGGTACCTGGCATTACGCTGCCGAGGGATGAGCCTAATCCACGCCGGCCTGATTTCCCGACGGAATTAAAATGGGTCCAGGATGGTAAAACGCTCTCGCTCTTTTTCAAATGCACGGATGATGAACCGCTGGATTGCGACATAGTTGACCGGGATGGGAATGTGCAAAGTGACGATCATGTATTCATTCATCTTGCCACAACTGGTTCGGCGGCTGTTCAAATCCTGGTCAATCCTGTAGGAGCGGTATGGGATGCCAGGGCGACGGGCCCCAATATGGTGTTTTGGGCAAACGCCTGGGATGGAAAGATAAAAACGCATTATCTCCTGATCAGTGATGCCTGGTATTTACGCCTGGATTTACCTCTGGATGAGATTGCCGAAATATTGGGAGAATCCTGCATTCCGAAAAACTGGCGGATTCTTTTAGGCCGAACCCGTCAAGCAAGGGTGGGTTCGCCTAGAGAAATAAGTTCTATCCCGGTTATTGAAAATACTTTTTACGGGGCGCCAGCGCGCTACGCAAGACTTATTCTTACCGATATCGCTCCCGGCCGGTTCAGCCAAACAGAACCTATTTATAAAAGACCTCGATTCAGCGGCCTGGCAAGTGAATTAGCCGAATTGGAATCCTGCGCTTTGACGAGGGTTCAGAGGAAATATTTCGACGTGAGTGGAATGCTGCGGAATGATATCGCCAGAAGAATAAAATTGCTGGCTATGGAGGAGCACGCAGAGTGGGATTCCGCTCAAAGTCTGGAAGATTGGGAAAGATTCCGTGATAAAAGGCTGGAAGCCTTGAAATCCTCACTGGGCGAGTTTCCCGAAACCAGGTGCCCTCTTAATTACCAGGAAACCGGGACTTACCGGGGAGATGGTTATCAGGTTAAAAACGTTTTTTACCAGAGCCGTCAGGGATTTTATGTGACCGGGAACCTCTATCTGCCCGAAAATCCGACAGATAATATGCCAGCCATCATACTAATCCCCAGCCATCATTACCATAAGCCTGAGGTTGAACTGAGAGACTGCGGAATGATCTGGGCCCGGACAGGCTGTGCGGTGTTGGTGATCGACCGTCTGGGCTGTGGCGAACGGAATGAAACCATATTTTGGAACCGGCAGGGTTACACGTCTGAATATTTATTGGAAATGCAGCTTGACCTTATCGGCCAAAGCAGGATAGGGTGGATGGCCTGGGATATATCAAGGGCCGTTGACTTACTGTATGAGATGGGGAATATCGATCGTAAAAGGATAATATTGATCGGTTCAGTAACTACTGGAGGAGGAATGACAGCGGGTTACGGCGGCCTTTTCGATAAACGCATAGCAGCGGTAATACCCTTTAACACCGGCCATGTTTACTGGAGAGGCTGGGGAGTTCGCAGAAGCTTAGCTGACAAAATAACTCTCTGGTTTGTTTATAACGCGATAGCCCCAAGAAAATTCATTTATGCTCACGAGTTTTCCTGGGAGGGCGAAGAAGGACCTCAATTCCCTTCAGTCTGGGTACCTGCCTGGCCGCGCTATAAAAAGATATACAGCTTGTATGGAGCGGAAGAGAATTTGGCCACTACCCAGGGGACGGGATTACTGAGAGCCGAAAAACTGACTGGAGGCGGATGCGTAGCCCTAGGTCCCACTCAGCGTGAGCCCCTATACCCGGTATTGAACAAATGGTTCGGTATACCTCTGCCGTCAGCAAAGGACTTGGATGATATAACAGACCTTCGAGTGAAATACAGCGGGAGCAGGCCGGGGTATCCCCTGTTGAAGGCTAAGGAATCAATAAGGACAAAACCGGAGTCTGCATTGCTGAGTATCACTCCGGAGGCCAACGCGCGTCTGGACCGAAAAAAACTTCATGAGATAGCTTTGGGAATGGGCCGGGAATTGCTGGAATCAGCCCGCGCCAGGAGAGCACAACTTGAATTGTCTTCAGGGCGTCAAGCTTTGGTCCGTGATTTATCTTCAAAGCTTGGAGACATCCAACCAAATCGAAATCCAGAGGTCAAATCTCTTTGGATGAAAAAGTTGGCCGGAGCACATGTAGAGGCTATAACTCTATGGCCAGAGCCTGATATAATCGTACCCCTGTTTATAATCAAACCTGAAACACAGGGAAATAAACCCTTGCCCCTGGTGATCGCTATCGGCGAGGGAGGTAAGGATCGATTCTTACGAGATATGACCAGGGAACTCGAAAGGTTGCTTCAAAACGGGATCGCCGTATGTTTACCTGATGTCCGGGGGACAGGAGAAACGGCCCCCGACCAGTATAACCGGAGTCACGATCTGGCCACCAATATGCTTGAACTGGGAGAAACCCTCCTGGGCTTGCGGCTGAAGGATGTGCTGTCAGTATTAGTTTATCTGGAGAGCAGAAATGATATCGACAGCCGGAAAATTGCTCTATGGGGTGATTCTTTTGCACCGGCAAATACAGAAGAAATATGGGTTGATGAACTGGAACCACAACCGGTTTCACCCCAAATTCAACACTTTGCCAGTCCTATGGGGGCACACCTGGCTTTATTAACAGCGCTGTACCACGATGAAATCAAGGCAGTGGCAGCCAGAGGTGGACTGATCAGCTATTTATCCGCGTTGGAAGATAATTTTGTGTATTTTCCACCTGATATGAATGTACCGGAGATTTTAAAAGTTGGAGATATAAGCGACATCTGTAGTTCTCTGGCTCCGAGACCTTTATTAATAGAAAGCATGGTGGATTCCAGAAATTTTGTTGTTAATAGTGAAATATTAGAGCGGGAAATGGATTCGGTTAAAGAGGCGTATAAGAAGGCTGGAGAATATAAAAAACTAATGATTAGGCAGACCTCGGAATACCCTGAAATAGTCTCATGGCTAATTGATCAATTGATTTGAGACGTTCCCTCTTGACTAATAACATAGAAAGCGCATACGTTCTACCAATGGCCTGGAGTGCTTCCATGAAGAAATACGCCGGAGAACCAGGGTGATCCGTATCTTCCCAAACCAACAGGCTTGCCTCAGGCTTGTCTCTGCCTTGGCCGCCGAACAGCACGACCTCTGGATCTCAGGTAAACGCTACCTCAACATGGAACCCTTACACCAGTGGTTGATCTACACCCCGGCTCAACTACAGGATACTCCTATACCTCTTAATGTCCCAATCGGAGAATGGGAGAAAATCCCTCGCCTTAAGGCGAAGACTTTAGTATGCCCCGAAGGGGCCAGTATTTTGTTTTTGGAGGTGGCTGCGAAAACCGGATTTATCCGGTCGAGCGTGTAAGCCACCATAAATCTACCGGCTTCAGCCGGTAGTAGTTTAATAAGGGGGTCATAATAAAAAGGTCTGTGCTTTGAGAATTTTTCCGACCTCGAGTTGGCCTGAAGCAGTCATTTCTTTTCCACGGAGAAATCCATCATGATTAACAAACCCTCGTTATCAAGACGCCATTTTATAGGCCAGTCTCCCTTGGCTGTGGCAGCACTTATGGCAGGTAATCCTGGCTCTGAAGAAGTCCGGATACCGGCACCAGACTACTCGATCCCCGAAAGCGGCTTCCACGGCAGGGAGGAGAACAGGCGCGATTGGAGCGGCGATCCCCGCTCAGGGAAGGTGGTCTTCCTCTCACACTGCATACTCAATCAGAACGCGCGCATCTTAGATGCTGCCGACTTCCCGGCAATGTTCGAGCCACTTATCGATTACCTGCAGCAAAAGCAGGTGGGCGTAATCCAGATGCCCTGCCCTGAGCTCTATTGCCTGGGCCTGGGCCGGCGGGAAGTGCGGGTCGGCTTGGAAAGCCCGGCAGGCAGGCAGCGGCTCGAGCGCCTGATTGACGACCAGATTTTCACTATCAGGGAGTACCTCTTCCAGGGTTTCGAGATTGTGGGTATCCTGGGCAAGCAGGGCAGCCCGTCTTGTGGAGTGACCCGCACCTGGCTTGATAACCGACAGCAGGACGGTCAGGGGGTATGGATCAGGGAGCTAAAGAAGCGCCTGGCCGCGGAAAAACTGGACATACCGGTAATCGGCGTGGCCGACCACCAGCAGGAGGAGGCTATAGAGTGGCTGGAGGAGAAGCTGAAGGAGGGGTGAGGTGGAGCGCTGAGTGAGTGGGAGCAGGTTGCCTGATGTTTGTTTCCGAACGGTAGAGTTCTGTTTCGCATAACTGACAAGAGAAGGCACTGGGAAAAACATTTTATTCTGGTTTAATTAACTTCGTTTATAAGAACTATACTTTTATAAAAATTAAAAACATCTCAATGCCTGAGATATTTGATTGTCATTCTCATTCTATGACTGCTTTTTCAATAGATATTTTTAATACTTTGATTATTTTGAATATTTATTATTTCTTAACTGTTGGATTGGCGAACGGTTATACGGTTACGATTGAAGATTAAAGAGTTGCATAAAATACGGAATTACGCTTTACAAGCAGGAGGGCGATGGTTCTAATCCATTAGCGCCCATCATCATTAATTGTAATTCCTTAAACCAACAGCTTTGCTGGTGGTCCAAGATTTGCTATGCGGGTAAGTGAGAGAAAATATCACCGGTAATATTTGTTAACTTGTATATGGTTTGAATCACGGGTGTCACGGATGTAGCACGGATCACACTTTTTCCCCCACACGGCCCCGGGTGAAACTCGTTTGAGGTGGATAGGATGGGGACCGTGAAATCAGTGATTCAAAGACGGTGGTGACAGATTAAACCCTGATAAACGGGCAAATCATACAGATAACCTGGATTGAGAGAAAGAGAATTTATCCTTTTAGGGTTCCTTTCAAGCCACCCTTTTAAGGGGTGGTTATTGACTAAACGCTGAATTGAATGAGGATTGGTTCAGGCTGTAAGATTGAAGCCGCTATTTGCCGAATGGTATTGATGATCTCCTGGCTTTCCCGGACGGATAGCTGACTGGCACAGAAGGTGATACAAACATCTGGGGGGGTCATTACCCTTAGAAAAGATTTTATATTTACTTAACCGGTTTTTCCTTCTGTTAATTTCTGCTTAACTCCAGCGTATCCAGGCCAAGTTTCACTGGGAAATTGTACATCTTCAGCTCGTTGTCGCTGTATTCGAAATCACAGCCCCACTCCTCAAGAATCTTACTTCCGTCACCTTCAGCGGAGGTAATCCTGTCCTTGATGACTTCCATGCCCAAGGTGTCGGACGGTGCTTTGAACTTCTGATCAGTCGATTTTTCAGTCGTGGAAAAATATAGAATCTGGGGATCGCCGTCCACAATCATCCAGAAGCCCCTGTTGAGAGAAATGAAATCCAGGCTGTCACTGTAGCAGCCGATCTCGAACCAGTATTTCTCCGCATCCAGAATCAGTGAAACCCTTAAATCCTTTAACATATAGCTCTGAGCTGCGCTTCCGTTATTGACATAGTAATATGGCAGCGTTGTTCTCCAGGCCCCTACCAGATCGCTAGTGTATACCTGGGGCTCGAAAGGAGCGATGAACTTCTCGTCCTTGCAGCCTGTAGCCAGGACAATTATCGAGCATAAACCAAGAATAAACAGTCTCATCTTTTAACCTCACTATAAATTACTGCCCTTGAGTTTGCTTACGGAAAAGATTCCGGAAATTGCAGGAAAAGTCTTAAGCTTCGGACCTGCCTTAAACAAATATTCCCCATATCAAAGCTGCTTGTCGGTATTTTATCCTTTTTTTAATATTGGACCCGGACTTTCGCCCTCTGGGCTTGAATAGATAGATTCTTCAGCGTCTTTCTCTATAGATTAGTCGTTTGTCTTCAGATTTTCAAGGATTCAATTGGTCAAAACTTAAAAAAAGAGACACCTGTCTCTCAGCTCATTCAAGAAAGGAATGGTTTTACGCCGCATAACATCTCAATCGGTCGATCCGAAACAAGATTTCAGCAAATATTTTCCTGCTAATGCCTACAAGGCTGCCTCTCCCTGCACCTCTCGCCACGCATTCGCTACCGAGCCCTGTCCTGTCCAAAACATGACATACCTGCTGCGACCCGACCCCCGAAAAAGAGTCCGGTTAAAATGAGAAGATATCAGGATTATTACTCGATGCTAATATTCCGGATATTTGATAGAATATGCCCTGCAAGAAATTTTAGCAACAAATTTTAAAATAGTCCGGTCAGTCCCGCCATAATTAAAATATCAATCCAGCCTATGTGTATTTTCGATTTTGAAAAAGGATTTGCAATTAGGGTTAAAAAGTCGTAAGATAAGGGAAGAGCTTTCAATTTGAGTCAAGCCTCAGTCAGATTTGGCTGCAGAAAACGATCAGTCCGATACGATTTAAAAATAATATCAGGCTGGTCACTTTTCTCACAGTTAGCGGTACCGTTATTCGGATCGAGTTAAATGGAAGCCTTGGAACCAGAAAATGAATCAAGGAATAGGCTTACAGATATTTTGGAGGAAAGTACCGATAGCCCTCAGTTAACTAGCAAAAAAACCAATCTTTTAGGAAGGGCATTTACCACTTTATGCTTAATCAGCTTCCTCACATTATCCACGCAATCCAATAAACAAGTTTACACTCCAAACAGCTTAATATCTGACCTGAAAAGATATATTTCTGACCTGGTATGCCCGCACTTAATTGCTCAGACTCAGCCGCTAGATGAGACTGTTATTAAGAATCTCGCTTTACTTTTATATGATCCTAAGAAAGAGAGAGAGCACCTTATGCTGAGTAGTGGTGATAAATTTACGGACATTACTAATTCATTAATCTTTAAAGGGTTTGTGTCTATTCAAGATATATATCTGGATGGTTCGGGGAATGTATTATGTGCTGCATTTGACACAACAGATGGAAGAAATAACTGGGAAATTGTCAGAATTGCACCTGATGGAACTGTTACCTCCCTTACTGCTACATCTGAGTTTGATGAAAGTTCTCCATGCGAGTCAAATGATCAAACGATATTAGCATATATTGCAGGCGGTTCTATTTTTATTGAAGACAGCGAAAAAAAAATAGGGATAATTCCTCATAAAGGAAGGGCTTATATTGGGGTAAGGTGGACTCCGGAAGATAGATTGCTTGTTACTGTGGAAGAGGGAAGGAGAAGTTACATAGCTGAGATAGACTTAGCGAACCCTTATTCTGTTTATCGGCTCACCTACTCCGAAAACAATGTCATAATCCGTAATCCTGTTATTTCTCCGGATGGGAAGAACCTGGTTTATGTATGCGAAAAAGGAGGCAGCACAGAGATAGTGCTAGCAGACAGGTACGGCAATAACGCCAGGCTATTATCTTTTGGGGACCATCCTTCTTATTCAGATAGTGAAACCATCGTATTTAGCAGAGAATCGAATTCTCAGTCGCATCTTTTCTTCACTAACGGAACAGATGTTGCATTGGAAACCATAATTCCTGCTATAATAGATGATTCCAGTTTTTTTATTCGTTCCATCTCATCTTACACTCCATATACCATTCCTCCTTCGAGCCCGGAAGAATCCAGCGTCAAGGAAAATTCAGAGAATAAGGATGCTCAGCCTATAAAAGAATACAATATCAGCAAGGGATATTGGCTGTCAAAAAACTGTCCTGACCCATTTAATCCTACCACTACAATACAATATCAGCTTCCATTTAGTTATGATGTCAGATTAGAAGTTTTAAATATGAGAGGGCAGTTGATAAGAACATTGGTTTATGAGCGGAAAGCGCCTGGCAGGCACTCTGTTGAGTTTGATGCGAGTGGTCTTTGCAGTGGAGTTTATTTTTACAGGTTGGTTGCAGGAGATTTTACACAAACTAAAAAAATGGTTTTATTGAAATAGTGTCATCTGACCTGCCCTAGTGGGTAACGGGACAGTAGTGATATTTTATACCCTTTTCACACTGTTTATTATGCTCCACTCCCAAGAACGGATCCCCTGAATATAGAAAGATTCAAGGATTGGATTCGTCATAGATGATAAAATGCCGGAGATTTTTTCTGACATTTACTGCATCAAATTTTGTAAAGAAATTTTAGAATAATCCGGCCGGGCCCGACTAGTACCGTAATAGATCATAAATCCAGAAAAGGGCGGGATAATCAGCATTACGGGTTGTTGATTATCTGGATGCCTGACTCCTGCAGGAACTATTCTCATATGTAACCGAAATACGCAGCTACGTTGAGGGATTTGAAAACAATCCCCAGAACCAGCCCTGCCAGAGCTAACTTTCTGCCCCGTTTTTGCCTTTTTTGCCGAGTGGCGAATAAACCGATAATGCTGAATACAATCGCCAGGTCTGGAACGAATCCATAGCTGTAAAAAGGTGCGGAAGCCAGACCGATGACGAATCCGGCCACAGCCGTGATACTTAAAGGCCGCTTATCTCCTGGTCTTTTCATATCCACCGACTTGCCTCCCTTAGGGCCTGTGCAGTAAGTATGTCTATTTCCATTAACTTAGACTATTGTTATGTCAACTTAATTTTGTAGGGTATAGGGTAGGGATCTTATTTGCCCAACATGTGCGTGTTTAGGGTTTAGGCTGTAGGCTGAAGACTGTAGGAGTGCAAAATCAAAATCTACAGAGTACAGTTTACAATCGATAGCCTGGACAAAGGTTTAAACCTTGGGATAGCAACCCTATAGACTATAGCCTCCAGCCTGATGTTAGCAGACTTGCACATTCTCGCTCATTTCAACTGTGCAAATTACCCTGCATTTCAAAGTTGACAGACTACTATACTCCGGCATCTCCGATAAAATAAGCAGTCAACGACTTACTTGGCTGGCATGCCTCCCAAAACTGTACCACTAGTTATTGGAACATTCATGAGTCGGATCCGTCATGGATGATAAAATGACGGAGATTTGGCTGCATTTATCCTGCACTAAATTTTGTATAGAATTTTTAAAATAGTCCAGTCTGTCCCGCCAATGATAAGCTTTCACCCATTTGAAAACAAGCGCAGGACAGCTTATCCTTAGATATATAAAGGGAACTCAGCAGAATATACATCCTGATATTAATTCTTCATAGATCGTTTACATGAAAATCCCCCCTTGAGGGGTGGGGCGCGAAGCAGACAGGGTGTGTCTCCTTGATTTTCATGCTTTGTTTTGCCCGCACCGCGGGCATGAGAGTTTATGACAATTGAGTGTACAAATGGAGGCAGGGAAATCTTTCGATATGATCCTTGAAAACGCTGACAAATAGTGGTACCATTATCCGGGACAGGTCATGACTGTTAACTTGGAAAAGGCAGTCAAACAATTATGCGTTCAAAAATCATAAGGATAAAACCATGGGATTGCTGATAACCACACTTATTATTTTGGCGACTATTCTTGCAATCATATTAATTGTTCTTGTAGTTTTAGGACACATAGTATTGGCCCTTGCTCCAATAATACTGAAGATAGTCTTTTGGATAGCAGTACTATGGCTTTGTATTATTTCCATCAAGTATGTTTTAATACCTTTAGTAAAGCTAATATTAACACTATCTTCCTGGGTATTAAAAATATTGTTATTATGTTTGGTATTTGCTGTTTTGATATTGATTTTCTGCTGATTGGCCTGCCCCCCGAAAACGAGGTCAGTTTATACAAGAGATGATATTTGCAAGGCTCGACTACGAAACTTTGATATGGGCGTACCTTGGAAATGTTTAAGAGACCGCGAGATTTAAGAAATCTGAAACAGTCTGGCTTATAGTGGAGGTTCTCAGCGCTTGACCGGTCGGGCGGGATAAATCTGTTTTCCTTGGTTTTTTGCGATCACCTTGTTAAAAAGATAATTGATGTTTCCTGCCTGGAGTAGCAGCAAGCCAAAGTTTGGTCAATTAATACACGATTTCCTCTGGCATTTGGCTGATAACAGTTTTTAAATTGTCTGATATGGCTCGCTATTTAATAGCAAGGGATTGCGCCGAAACGGCAGGCCCTTTTCAATTTACTGACTGATTGGTTGTTTGCATTCGACAATAAAGTTGTTTTAATATATCTCGCAGCGACCTGACACCCCGGCAATACCAGGCCTCTGCCTAAAACCCGGCGCCGGAAACCGGCATCTTGACTGGCATAAATCAGGGGTCAAACTCAAACTCAATCTATGATCATCCGAAAATAGGGATTGAACTTGAACGTCTCGCTCCCCGAGCGGATTGTCACGCTGCCCTGGGCAGGGTGCGAGATAAGGTCAAATGCGCTCGCATCCACTTTTATCAGCTTGCCCGTAGAATCGATGGGCAGACTGAAATTCTCGAATTCGATCGAGCCGGAAAAATACCCGGCGAAGACAAGTCCCAGGCCAAGTAAAATATCGTCCGGCACCCGGCTGTCTCCCCCTTTTCCCCAAGAGCCTGAGAAGCCGATCTTTCCGCCGAAAAACAGTTTGCCGGATTCGGAAAAATTGAAGTAAGTGATTTCGAATGTAGAAGATACGATAGTCTGGCTGACCTCCAGGGTGTCCGGTTGCGTGTTGACGACAGCGTAACCGTTGTAATTACCTGTTATGCGAACAGCCTCCCCAGGAAACGGTGCGTTTGCCGTAATCCCACACCCCTTCAGAAAAGAGCTGTAGAGCTGCTCGAAGACCTCCTGGCATAGCTCGAGCTTGTTCTGTTCCGTTACTGCCAGGTTCGGGCGATCCTTGCCCGTATTCAGCGACCCGCCGTAATCATTGGTACCTAAGTCAGCTGAAAGCGGGTCGCTGCGATTCGTACTGCAGGCGGCCCAGATAGCCGCGGCAGCGACTGCCAAAATAAGGATCCATAGTTTCATATCCAGTTTCCTCCAACCAAATAGAGAATTCCTTTCAGTGGCCCTTCTACCACCGCTTGTCATGGTTCCAGCTTTCCAGGGTAAAGCCGAGGAAGAAATAAGCGCCCGGAGAGCCTGCACCCTCGAGGAAGCCATAGACATTCGGGTCGTTGTTGAGCAGGTTGTTTACCCCTCCGTAGAGCATGAAAGATTCTCCGAAGCTCTTGGAGGCGAAAAGGTGGACCAGGCTGTAGCCCTCGGCCTTGTATTCCTCGGTAATCACCCGGGTACCCACCGATGCCAGCCTTACTCCGGCCTTTAACCCCTTCTTGGGCCACTCGTATCGAAGCTCCGCTGTGTTGAGCAGGTCTGGCTTGTTGAGGAGCCTGCGGCGGGTAGCTTTGTCGCGGGTCTCCATCAGGGTTGCATCATCGCTGAAAACTATCCTGTCGGTGATCCTGAGCGTGGCGCTCAACTCGAATCCCTGGCTCATTGCCTCTGCCACGTTGCGAAACTGGAGCACCGGACGGACCCAGAGAATCCTTGATCTGTAGCTGCCGGAACCGGTGTACAGTGAATCGAATCCTACATGAACCGGATTTATCATGTTGTGGATGTCGTTGCGGAAAAAACGGCCGTCGGCGCTGAGCGGCCCGAGACTCCCCTCCAGACCGATTTCCCAGGTGTTGGATTTCTCGGCTTGCAGATCCGGATTGCGCTTGAGCAGGCTTTCCTTGGTCGGGGAATCGATGTACAGCTCATAGATGCTGGGTGCGCGGATACCCCGGCCGTAAGAGCCCTTCAATCGTAGATTCTCCATGAGCGAGAGTGTGAAACTCGCCTTGGGGCTGAGTGTGGAGCCGAACTGGGAGTGGCTGTCGTAGCGAGCCCCGAGGACAAAGAGCAGGGAGCCCATGGGCTGGAAGATGTCCTGCAGGAAGGCGGCGTCATTCCTGATATCATGCTCTGAGAAATTATCGGTGCGCTCCTCCCGGCGGGTCTCGGCGCCGAAAGTGAGCTTGTTGCCGGCAGGGAAATTGTAAGTGAAACGGCTTTCCAACTGGTTAAGGTTCTGATTCAGGCGGTAATCGGTATCGGTCTGTGTATAGGGGTTTATCTCGGGACCGTAGATCTCAGGGTATACAGTGATCCTGGTGTCGAACTTATAGTAGTTGCCGCGCACGAGAAACTCGGCGCGCTCCGGGATCACGTAGTTATACTCAAGGAAAAAGGACTTGCGGTTTGTGTCGGAGACCCGCCTGCCGTTGCCCCACTCGTAAGGTCTTAAGCCCTTTCGCCGGACCAGTGATCTCTCGAATCCGCCCTGAATGAGCTGGCGGCCGGTGAGGTCACACGATAGCTCGATGCCTCCGGAGCGCAGGTCTTTCCTGTCGCCGTCGGTCCAGGGCGTTTCCTTGTACCGGTCGAACTGGCCCTCGTGGTCGAAGCAGGCAAAGAGGGAGTATCCGAGCGAGCCAGCGCGCTCTGCCATGTAGCCTTTTAGGAACCGGCTCTGCGCTTCGCTGTACTTGCTCTGCCCGTAGCGCGTGGAAAGACCCGCTACCATGTCCTCGGGAGGCTTCTTGGTGATTATGTTTATCACCCCTCCGATTGCATCGCTGCCGTAGAGTGCCGAGCTGGGTCCCCTGACAATCTCGATGCGCTGGATCATGGCGGTAGGGATATCGTCGAGGTCGATATTGTCGCGCATGCCGGCGGCTATCCTTCGCCCGTTGATCAGTACCAGCGTATGGTTGGTCCTCAGCCCCCTGAGGCTCGCTGAGAGGGAGCGCTCCTCGTCACCCTGGAGATAGACGCTCTGCCCTTCTATCAGGGCGTCCGCCACTGTCAGTGCGCCCATCTCCTGGATTTTCTCATCAGTGATAATCTCTACCGCCGCAGGAACCTTCTCGATCTCCATCGGTACAATCGTGGCGGTGACAGCTACGTGTGGTACAGTGTCGCGCACCACGACCAGGGGCATGGGTATGATTCTCTCTTTGAGCTTGAATGTCACTTCAGTTGTTCCGCCGGCTGTCACGAACACCTGTTTGAAGCTGCTCTTGTAGCCGGTCAACCAGGCAGTCACCTGGCAGAAGCCGACCGGCACATTCCTGATCTCGAACCTGCCATCCTTCAGAGTGACCGCTCCGAGAGTCGTCCGGGGGATAATCACCTGGGCGTCCTTGAGAGGTTCGTTTTGCTCGGAGAGGACAGTCCCGCGAATAGTGCCTGAACCTTCGGCACCAGCCAGCGAGCTCGCCGCAGCCAGCAGAAAGAAAAATGTCGCACGCAGCATTAGAGGCACCCTTCGGGTAAAATGTTTACACCTGTCCGGCGAACGACTGTGATCAGGGACGCTCTAGATTAATATGTTTTTGGGAAAACTCGACAGATCGATACAACGGGCTCAGGACTATTATTCCGAGACACGCCGGTTCAGTAGAAATATGATAAAAATTAAAAACGGGACCCGGGATACACAAGGTTTAGCCGGGAATTGCAGGATATTTAGTTTCATTCTCCCGGGAACTGTAGAGCCGTGAAATGGATATTAATACTTAAATTACCCGGCTCAGGAACCGGGGTTCCAACTATTATGGAGCGCCGGACCGGATTATCAGTGTTTTTTGAGTCATATCCTGAGAGTTCTGTAAAACCAGCTCAAGAGGTATGGCGGTAGCCTGCTTTTCGAGCATAAGGTCGGTCTTGGCTTTGTAAAGAGGATTCATGTTCAGGCCAAGTTTGCTTGAGAGAAATCAGGCAACAGTAAAAAATAATATATCAGCCGCAGTTTTTTTGCAGCATCTTGAAAAAACCTGTACTCTCTTTTACACCGGCTTTTATTTTTACAATAATTCACTCGATAATTGAGCCCAGATCCTGGTCAGGCACAGCTTCTAAAATTATCAGGCTGTCAGGGGCGTTTTTAAAAGAGTATACCGAACGGGGGAATGCAAGCTCAGTCTCCACGAGTTCTTTTGAAGCCGGCTGTTTAAGCTGATCTTTCAATTCCGCCAGGATTAATTTTCTCGGCGCGATACAGCCGGCAAGGTCCGGCAGGTCATAGGCTGTCAGGGCCCCGGCCACGGCACAAGGGAATCCGAACTCGTAAAACCTGTTCATCACGATCGACTGATAAGAAACAGGGGAACCCACCAGTGTGACTTTGCTGATTGATTTGTCAAAAGCGGCTGCGTGGAGAAGCGCCGGGCACAGCTCATTGAAAGCCACAGCGCCGATCCTGTCGCCCTGGACATCAGCCCTGTTTTTCAGAAAATTCACCACTCTAGACACATCCCCTGCCTGAATCCCGGGGATGCTTCTCCCAATTAAAACCGCGGCGTAATCGGCGCTTTCAGATTTATCTGCGGTTTCGCCGGTTCCTATCAGATCAGCGGCTGCTACCAGAAAGCCTTTTTTAACCAGCTTCTCGATCCGACTCCCAGCGGATGCGTCCGCGCTTTTACCTTCAGGATTGAGATATATAACAGCCGGGAATTTGCCACTGCCGCCCGGAACAAAGACCAATAACGGAACCACATAAGCGCCCTCGCCCTGCAGAGCATACAGTTCTATAGAATAGCCCTCCCTCTGATACCTTCCGCGGAAAACCGTCCACTCTCCCTCAGCAGGGGTTGCATATCCGGAGAGTTCTCTGGCCTTTGTCCGCACCTGATCCAGATGGCTCTCGATATCCTTTCTCGAGGCCGCTATTTTTTCGATCAGTTTTTGGGCATTTTTCTGATTGAGACTGAATACCGATTCCCCGGGCAAATAGGTTGAAATCTGGCCGGTCGGTGTGACATTAAGCTCTTCAGGCTTGAGAATTTCAACCTCCTGGTCGGCGGGATTTCCCGGAAACTCCAGTGTTTTCTGGAAGAATGAGTATATCGCTTCCCTGTTCTTACGGGTATATCCGTGACCGTGGTCATCCTCGACCAGACTTGCGTTTTCCTCTTTTCCGAAAGCCTGGTAGCTTCTTTTGACTTCCGCGAAAGTTTCTCTTGCCCCCTGGATACTGAAAAAGTCCCTCGTCGTGGCCACGATTAAAGTGGGTTTCGGGGCTCTGAGTTCGAGAAGGTCGGCATGGGTGATTCCGCTCGCTACGCCGTGGTAAAAATTCTGTTCGGCATCCTGCGGTCCGATAGATTCGAGAAGCCTTCTGAAGCCGGTAATATAGCAGGTGGGTGCGGATGCCTTTATCCTGTCATCCAGAGCGGCGATATACGAGGTCTGTGTCCCTCCGCCGGAAATGCCGGTGATCCCGATCTTTTCCGGGTCGACCTCCTTGCGCGTCAAAAGATAGTCTATCCCTCTTATCCCGTCCCAGGCGAAATATCTCCCGAGAGAAGTCCCGCAGATAAAACACTGGTTCCCGACATAAGAGTGCTCGCTTGTCGGCCCGCCGATCACGGAAGCTTTCTTCCCGGGATCATAGTATTGAAGCCTTTCCCCCTGGCCAATAGGGTCGATGGCAAAAACGATAAAGCCTTTCCGGACCAGATTCTGGATGAAAATCTGGTATCCTTCCCCCCTGAACGCTATACCCGTGTGCCCGATAACATTCAGGATTGCCGGTCTTTTCCCCTTGATTTGATCAGGAATGAAAAGACACCCCGTAACATAAAAATTCGGCATGGACTGATAGATTATTTTTTCGATTCTGTAGCCGTCCTTTTTCACAACTTGCGTAATTCTTGGATTAAGGGGCGTTTTTTCCGGGAAAGGACCGACTATCTGCATCAGGATCTCTTTGACCTTTGCCTGCCTCTTTATCCAGTCCACTTTCGTGTTCAGCTTTGAGAGTTCCTGGTCTCTAAGATCGAGATAACCGAACGCCTGCCGGTTGAGATAGTGGATCAGCATGTGTTCGCCATCGCTCCACTCCACCCAGCGCGCGAGAACGCTTAAATCTTCTTCCTGCGCAAAAACAGAGAGGCTTGTGCTTAAAAGAAGAAGCAGAACAAGCAAAATCCCACCAGAAAATTTATTTTTTAGATTCCCAGCTAAGCTCATACAGCCCTCCGGTTAAAGGTTTTGATTGAAAGGGGTTCTTTGAAGTTCGTGGTTTCCGAAAAAAATCCCGTTGCATATAAAATTATGCCGGCGCGAAAGCCAGGAAATTAGCTGATTCCTTGCAGTTCTGCTGCGAGGATAGTCGATTTCGGTGGAATTTCCTTATTATGAGTCATTGTTCGAAGACATCGATAAGCAGTCCCTCGATAACAGAAGCGATAAGCATATAGACCAGCAGAACCACCACCAGCGGCATTCCGAAATAATAAATCATCAGAGGCAAAAGCGGAATCTTTATGGCCCGGTTATAAAGGAAAGCTGCAACCAGGCCGCTTCTCATTCCTTGCTTTCTCAGGTCGCTCAATAATGGATACCAGGCGTATATCGGGCCGTGGCTGAGTATGCCGGTTGAGACAGCCAGCAGCCAGCCCTTGATACCAGACCCTTGGCCCACATATTTCGAGACTGTTTTCGGTTTTACGTAATAATTGATAATTCCCATGAAAAAGATCACGAGCAGGATTATCGGAATAATCCGGATTAACAGGTTCCCGCTTTCCACGATTGATTTATGGATTCCCTCCGGTTTGAAAGGAAGAATGATAAGATAAGTAAGAATAACAAGGATTAAGAAAACTAAGCCGTAGGGTTTTTCTTTTTTGGCCTTCTTATTTTCTTTCATGTTATCACCATTAATGTAGTGACTGTTGCAATGGAGACAAGGATTGCAAAGATAAAGCTCAGTAAATTCCTGAGGAAGGCGAATCGTTTCCCGAGAATGCCTGCCTCTGCCGGATACTGGATTATGCCTACAGTGACCCAGGCGGTTATGAACGCCACTACGGCGAACAGGCTCACCCCGCTGTTGAGCAGTTCCCCGCCTATTATGTAGCTGGTAATCGGGTTGCCGGCGGATATACTCCCGATGACTGTTCCGATCAGGGTATCGCGGAACATCCCGCCGGTGAACACAGAGGTTAGCGTTTCTTTGGATACAAATGCCTGGAAAAGCCCGATAAGAAAGATGACGCCAAGTAACACAGGCGCGGATCCTGAAAAACTTTTCCCGGCTTTCGAGAAAGAAGTTAAGATACTCTTTTCCTCTTGCCTGCCGTTTTTCATTCCCTCTTTCATATAATCCGCCTCCTTTTCTTATTCTTTGCACGGGGGAGAGTAGCAACGAACATCCCGGCCGCAGCAGGGTTTTTCATTTCCACAGGCCGGAACTTCGGATGAGCTTTTACTGCCGGAGTCCGCGGCATGGGAACCGGACCCCTTGAATATTATCCCGGCTCCGGGACTGATAAGCCTGCGCACCGGACCGCCGCAAACAGGGCATGCTTTCAATGGTTCATCGCTCATGTTCTGAAAGAAATCAAAGCGTTTCCCGGATGTTTGACACTCATACTCATAAGTCGGCATGATTTCATCCCTCCTCTATAAGCCGCTTTGCCGATTGGTACGGCATACTGACAACCAGTTGGTCATCCCGGATTTTTCCGTACTTGCGTGAATCAGGACAACCAAATGAAAAGCAGATTTCTCCGGACTGCTGCGCTTTCACTATCCCGCTGCCGCAAACCGCCATGAAGCTTGAGAGCGTTGTGGCTATGTCCCTGCCGTTGACTTCCTGCCACCGGCGGATGATTTTCATGGCTGCATCAGGGTGCAGGTAAGAAACCACGACATCAGGAGTTTCAAGCTTTCCGAGAGCGAGAGCGGATACAGGTGAATCCAGGCGGGGCGTGTTCTCGATTAACTGGTTTAACAGGATTTTGGATATTCCTGTTTTTTTTGATATTTCAAGAGCCAGTTCAGCGCTTTTAAACCAGCCCAGAGCAAGACTTCGACGGGCACCGGGACACTCGATCAGTTCCGGGAGGATGACCAATGGCTGGTTACAGGACTCAGCAATAGCTTCACAAATGCGCATGGGCCGGGAGACTGTTTTACCGGCTGGCCTGCTCTTGTAAAGGAATAAGACACCTGTCCACTGCTCCCCGGTCTCTTTTTCCAGAGAGCGCAGTATTTTCATTTTTCACTCCGGCGGCTTTTAGCTGGTTTCAGCCAGAGAGGATGAAACGAGTTCCGCCACGCGCTTGCCGGAAAGAAGCATCCCGCCGAAAATCGGACCCATGCGCGGGCCGCCCAGTGCCGCGCAGACACTCATCCCGGTCACCCAAAGCCCTGGATATATCTCGGTAACCTTTTCGACCACGAACGCCTCTCCAGAGGCAGCGTCCATAGGACCTTCGACCGGATGTCCAGAGCCCGCGGAATTCGCCAGCAGACCCCGCCTCCGGAGAGTTTCGACCACGAAGGCCTCATGGCCTGTGGCGTCTATGACAGCCTTTGCAGAGAAGGTGATCGGATCAACCGGCAGGGCCTCCGCAATCATCGAGCGGTTTACCACGACCCCGGTAACCCGTCCCCTGTGCACGCACACATCCTCGACAGCCGTCAGGTTGAATAAAACGGCCCCGGACTGGATGGCTTTCAGGCACAGACCGGCGGCCAGTTCAATCGAGTCCACGGTATGCAGCCCTGCGCGGCTGGGTTTGTGTCTGATACCGAGCTCATCCAGCAAAGGCAAAGCCTCGTCCTGGATCACGGCTTCGTTCATGGCCATGCCGCCGCCCCAGACCCCGCCTCCGGGCGAGAGGCGTTTTTCCAGCAGGGTCACCTTGAATCCTTTTCTGGAGAGATAAAGCGCCCCGATCATGCCCGAGGGCCCGGCCCCGACTATGATCACATCGCTGGCGATCCTGTCCGAAAGCTTTTCGTGATAGGCGCTGATTATCGTTTTCGAGATCTCAGTCTCATCCAATCTTGGCATTTGTCCGTTTCTCCTGAATAAGCTTTTATAATCTGGCTGCCCTGTCTCTCAGGGCAAAAGGAACTTTCCGTCATACCTGAGGTAGTCATCGAGAGTCTGTTTGTGCATTGGAAGGAGGTCATCCGGCAAATGCGAGAGCGGAAAGAACCGCCGCTCTGAACATTCGACCCCGTCTGGCCGAGGTTCGCCTTCCCATTTGCGGACTATGAAAGCCACCGAGAAGGCCTGTATTTCATCCCCGCCAGGATAGACCAGTCTCTGACCCGGTCCGGAATAAAGAGCCATTGGCTCGGCCTGGGTAACTTTCAATGCAGTTTCCTCAGCAACTTCGCGTCTGAGAGCCTCGAGCGCCGTTTCATCCAATTCAACCGAACCGGAAGGAAGGCCCCAGAGAGCCATGTCTGTCCGGCGCTGAAGGAGAACTTCTCCGTTTTCGTTAACAATGATCGCCCGCACTCCGGGCAAAAGGATACGGCGTGAACCTACCAGCTCTCGTATCGTACGGACATATTCTTTCACTGCTGATGAGTCCCTCGATTTTTACGGTTGACCCGGCTTTATTGAAAATAATCTCCCCCTGGAGCGTCCGGCAATATTAATCGAACGCTTAAAGGACGTAAATTAAGCTATCCTGTTTCCAAACTGGGGTCGATCACGGCACCATAATTGTTCCTGCGCTCATTTCGGTTATAAATTGGAATCTCTTGCTATGAACTGACAGCCATGATTTTCCGTACGACATTTTCAAAGGCTTTAACTGTCTCGGATTGAGAGCGGTCAAGCGAAAAAGGCTTTCCGGAGTCTCCTGAAGTTACAATTTCCGGGTCGAGTGGAACCGAACCTAGAAACGGGACCATTGTTTCGGCAGCCAGAGCCTTTCCACCTCCGGATTTGAAAAGGTCTATCCTTAGACCGCACTTCGGACAAACAAAGCCGCTCATATTTTCCACTATTCCGACTATCGGTATGGACAAAGAGTGGCAGAATGAGATACATTTTCGCACGTCAGAAATCGCCAGATCCTGGGGCGTAGTAACAATTACAGCCCCAGCCGGCGAACCGATAAGCTGGGCTGCGGCCAGAGGTTCATCTCCTGTGCCCGGTGGAGAATCAACAATAAGATAGTCCAGGTACCCCCAGGCCACATCTTTCAAAAACTGGCGAATGGCATGAAACTTCAGCGGACCCCGCCAAATAACAGGCTGGTCTGTTCCGGAAAGCAGGAATCCGATGGACATCACTTTCAGGTTGTCTCTCACTCTGATCGGAAATATATCCTGGCCAACACGTGGCTGGAGGCCTTCCAACCCCAGCAGCTTGGGGATACTCGGACCATGTATATCGATATCCAACAGCCCGACATTCTTGCCCGCAGCCGCCAAATATAAAGCCAGGTTTGCAGCAACTGTGCTCTTGCCGACACCCCCTTTACCGGAGAGGACCATGAGTTTGAGACGGATATCCCGCATGCGGTCCTGAAGCTTCTGGTCCTCGAGCTTTCGCTCGGCATCGCCAGGACCTGCGTTCTGTTTAGTGGGCTGTTGTTCCATGTTCTCCGAGTTCCTTTTTATCCATATTAATTGCCAGGCGATTACTACTCAGGTCATAATATTGTTTGCATCTGTGTTTACATCTGTCTGTAAAGGTAATTTTATTCTTCTTTTGGTGGCAAAAGAAGCAAAACCATTTCTTTTTAAACAAAAAGAAACAAAAGTTAATCCTGGCACTTTAGTCTTTTACTCCGCTTCGCCAAGCTTGCCTGCGCGCAGGAAGCCTGCGCAAAGGCCTGCCTGGGCGTTGTACATCTAGTATGGCGATGATGGAAATTACTTGTCTTCTACACGCTCCAGAAACAGGGTCCCCGGACTTCAGGGCTTCTTATAGTCTTTAGTTTCACCTGGGATGGATCATCCCAGGTAGC
>DATKXY010000163.1:0-13196 GCA_035528795.1 archaeon
AGGAGTCAGCCATTCATGGCGCTTCGCGTCGCCCGGAAAGAAACGAAAAAATATAGATCTGTAGGGACACAGCATGCTGTGTCCGTTCATTGGTCATTATTTAAACCAAGATATTCGACCAATTGGATATGTATTTTCATAGTAGTCCTTCATGAGCCTGAGGCTCACCCACAAATAATGAAAATTGGATCTTTTTTATTTCTGGGGTATTATTATCATGGATCGATCGGTTGGAGACCGTTTTTCCTTGGTCCTTTAAGACCGAGTATGTAGTCTGGTTTGGTTCCCTTTAGGTACCCCAAATTGTTGATAGATTTAAGGTTAGCACGCATATGAGATTCTTAAAATCTTTGGGTACCACCGGTCGATCCTTTTTATTTTCATATGAGGAGTCAGGAGTCAGAATACAAAATTCCCCCACCACCCCAAGTAACCTGCCCCGGTCTTTTCTACCATGCTTCGGACTCAATGTAATCGGGGTGGGGACTACTGACTCCTGACTTTTGTATTCTGTCTTCTAACAGTCAGTTAATGACATTGCAAAATATTTTCTGCCAGAAAAAACAAGAATTTCAAAACTTAGTACTGTAACTCGAAAATACGGTGACGTATTTTTTCCAGCAACGCTGTGCGGACTCGTAGGGGCGACCGGCGGTCGCCCGAACAGGGCGAGGCATGCCTCGCCACTACGTTTACTAAATTTGTAAATTGATTTAAAACAATACGCTACACTATTTATGAATTCATGTACTTAGGTACTAAAAAATGCCATCCCCGTGTTGGTGCAAGGGCGCAAATGTGTGTGCGCCCCGGCCTGATCAAAACATATTAAATTTTGGATAGATACACAGGTCTCCCCTGCAAAGCTTATGAAAATTTATGGATAATCCGGGTTAATCGTTAATTGAAAATAAATTTAAATATCCGCACCTGAAAAACTACTGCGAAGAAAAACACCCGCCAAACTATTTATTTCTTGCTTTTTATTTCATCCAATAGTAAAAAATAGTGCTGATTTATCTCCGAGACTGTAAAAATACTCTGCTTTCTCCGTTTTTTATATGCGTCTCCATAAGAAAAAACCTCGATGGAAAAACCGGTTACTATCAATTTAGGCTGCGGAAAGCGCAAGGCGCCGGATGAAATAGGAGTTGACCGTTATCCTGAAAGCAGCGCGGATGTGCTTGCCGATCTGTCGGATAACCTGCCCTTTGCCGACAATGTGGCAGGCAAGGTGATCTGCATTCATGTGCTGGAGCACGTCCCGGACCTTGTGCGCCTGATCGAGGAGATTCATCGGATTCTCCTTCCAGGCGGGAGGCTGTCAATTGAGGTGCCTTATTTCGCCCACCCGGACGCTTACAGGGACCCGACCCACTGCAGATTTTTCACCTGGGAAAGCTTCGATTACTTTGTTGACGGAGTCAAGCCTGCCGAATATACGAAAATCTCATTTAGATACTGCCGGCGCAGGCTCTTGTTCTCGAACAGTTTCTGGGGAGCAGTGGGTAAGCTCGTATTTGCGCTCTCGCCCAGGCGCTATGAAAAATACTATGCCCATAGATTTCCGGCTTCCGCAATTCAGGTCGAACTGGAGGCGATTTAGGAATCAATAAGTTCTCAAAGATATTTTAAAACCTGTCAGGGCTTCGAGACTTATTTGATTTGTCCGGGAACCTTGCCCCTTTACGCAAAAAAAGGAGTTCACATAACGGCGTGGGGCTTATGAAGGCGAAATTTTTTGTCAAGTTTGAAACACTGTAGAAACATTTTGAAGCTTTACTACTGATCAGGCGGTTGATAAAATTCAGCAGATCCAATCAATGCCAAAAAAAATATTGTGATTTTATTAAAATTTTCTTGAATATTTTTCGCCAAGCGGGTATTATTTAAGCTCGATTCCTTTTATTCCGCTTCTCCAGCCCGTTTCGAGCTGGCAGGTCTTTAATTTTTTTGAGGAGTTTTTCAGTATGCCGCGTGGAAAAGTTAAGTGGTTCAACGATGCAAAAGGTTTCGGTTTTATTGAACCCGAAGAAGGTGCAGATGTTTTCGTGCACTATTCCGCAATCACAATGGAAGGTTTCAAAACCCTTAGCGAAAACCAACTGGTGGAATTTGAAATCGTTGATGGGCCCAGAGGCCCGCAAGCCGCCAATGTAACTCCAGTTGAAGAGTGAAAAAGATCCTTTTTTAAAAAGGTTCGAGTTCCGCTTGCGGGGACGCTCGAAAGGTTAGTACTTAGGTGAACTCCCGGCCTTGACAACGGTATAAATTGAGCAACGGTAAATATAGAATTATAGATTGCATATCATACTTTTTTGCCTCGTTTGGAGTTTTTCTACCCGATTTCGGCACACCTGAGGTCGACCCTACGCGAGCTTAAAGCTTATAGGCTTCTGTTTTAGCGGTTATTAACGGCTAAACGAAGGGATACGTGCGTTTTGGTATAAATTTTGTATACCTTGCATCCAGTATTCCTGCAAAAATCGAGGACACTTGTTTTTGACGGCAATCAAAGGAGGAATGATCCCTCGATGATTGAACTCCAAGGTGTGAACAAGTCTTTCGGCGCCTTCCAGGTTCTCAAGGACATCTCTTTCAAGGTAAACAAGGGTGAGATAGTCGGTTTTCTCGGTCCCAATGGAGCAGGCAAGACCACCACGATGCGGATTCTCAACGGATTCATGCCTGCCACCTCAGGCAAGGCGATTGTGGCAGGCTATTCTGTGGACGAGCATCCGCTGGAAGCCAAACGCCGAATGGGCTACCTGCCTGAGAATGTCTCCCTGTACAATGATATGACGGTAAAAGAATACCTCGCTTTCGTGGCTGAGGCCAAGCAGGTCCCCCGGTCAGAGCGCAAGGCCAAGCTCTCCAAGGCAAGCCGCCAGTGCGCGATTGAGGATGTGTCCAACCGTTTGATCGGCAGCCTTTCCAAAGGCTATCGCCAGCGTGTGGGTGTGGCCCAGGCGATTATCAACGATCCGGAAGTCCTGATAATGGATGAGCCGACCACAGGGCTCGATCCGGCCCAGATTATCGAGATCAGGGAGCTGATAAAATCATTCGCCGGGGAGCATACGATCATTCTCTCGACCCACATTCTACAAGAGGTAAGCGCTACCTGCCAGCGGGTAATCATCATTAATGACGGCCAGATTGTGGCCGAGGACTCGCTGGACAACCTTACCGGGAGTTCCGCAAAAGGCGGGAGCCTGATGATCCGGGTGGAGGGCGACACTAGAAGGCTCAGGGATAAACTCGCTTCATTGAAAGGCGTGGTTTCTGTCCGCGATGCCGGCAAACCCGAAGAGCAAGGAGTAACAGACCTCATCCTCGCCACAGACAAAGAGAGCGACATCCGCCGTATCGTGGCGGAAACCGTTGTCGGGTCGGGGTGCGGGCTGCTCGAGCTCAGGCCCATCCGTCTGAGCCTGGAGGATATCTTCATGCAAACCATCACCAAGAACGTCTAGGAGAGGTGCTGAAATGAAATTCTGGCCGGTTTACAAGAAAGAGATCCGCAGCTATTTCACCTCCCCGATTGCTTACGTGGTGATGCTGTTTTTCCTGCTTCTGACCGGGATATTTTTCATGGTTTTTATTAGCGACTTCAACTTCGCCTCGATGAACCAGTCGCCTTACGAAAGCTACAACCTGAATATCACTTACAGGGTGGTGCGCCCTCTTTTCGGCAATATGAGCGTGATCATGCTGTTTGTCATACCGCTGATCACCATGAAGCCCTTTGCCGAGGAACGCAAAAGCGGCACAATGGAGCTTCTGTTTACCTTCCCGCTGAGCGATATAGACATTGTGCTGGGCAAGTTCCTCGCCGCGTTGAGCCTTTTTCTGGTGATGCTCGCGCTTACCCTGGTCTACACCCTGTTCATGGCCATTCATACGAACCCCGAATTCGGCACTATTACGAGCGGTTATCTGGGACTCCTGCTCATGGCAGCGGCTTTTATCGCTCTGGGGCTTTTTATATCCTCGATCACTGAAAACCAGATTATCGCCGCAGTGGCCACTTTCGGGGTGCTGCTGATCTTCTGGATCATCCAGTGGACAGGCAGCAATGAACTGCTGCGGCACCTTTCGCTGCTGGAGCATTTCAACAACTTCGCCGAAGGGATGATCGATACGCGCGATATTGTCTATTACCTGAGCTTTATGGTTTTATGGCTTTTTATGACCCTGCGGGTGCTTGAATCCAAAAAGTGGAGGAGCTAGCATAAATGGCTGCGAGATGGTTTATTTTCCTGATCCTGGGCTTGATGCTCCTTATTGCGGGCTTTGCCATGCAGAACATAGAAGCCGGGTTCGGGCCCTGGTCGGTTATTTCCTATGCTATTGGCATAATTTTTATCGTCATATACCTGATCAAGAACAAAGACGATCTGTTGCTTTTATTGCGCCGCCGCTCGGCACGCCATGGAGTGATATCGCTTGTTTTCATCCTGGCGTTCCTGGGCATCCTTGTAATGGCGGGCCTGTTCAGCGAGCGCCACAATTACCGCTGGGACCTGACCAAGAACAAAACCCATTCCATAGCCCTGCAGAGCCGCCAGCAGCTTGAGCGGCTCGATAAGGACACCCTGGATCTCTACGCATATACCTTTTACCGCGGAGATGCGGATCTGCGCAGCAAGCAGCAATTGGTGGACCTTTTCAAGACTTACGGTTATTACTCCAAGCGCTTCAAGCACGAGCTGGTGGATATCGACCGCAATCCCCTCTTGGCCATGCAGCTCGGAATTACAAGCACCAGCACGATTATTCTGCGTTACGGAGAGCGGGAGGAGAAGATTTACTCAGAGCAGGAAGCCAAAATCACCAATGCTATCGCCAGTCTCCTGCGCGGGGGAAGCAAACCGAGTGCGGGCGCTGTCTACTTTGTGACCGGCCATGGCGAGCCCGCTCTCGATTTAAGCGAAGCATTCAACTACGGCCGGGCCAAGGATGTGATTTCTGAAAGTATCGGGCCCGTGCGCGAGCTGCTGCTGGCCACCGGGAAGCCTGTCCCGGACAGTTGCGAGATTCTGGTGGTGGCCGGACCTGAGAAGGATTTCCTGAACGCTGAACTGGAATCAATCTCCGACTTTATCAGAGCCGGAGGCCGGGTTCTTTTTCTCCTTGAACCCTTTATGGCTGAAAACCTGATCCCTTTTCTCGGCGGTTACGGGGTCAAGCTCGGCGATGATCTGGTAATCGATCTCCTGCGCGGTGCAGCCGGAAGCCCCTTCGCCTTTCTGGTCGACAGCTATCCCACCCATGATATCACCCGCTATTTCGATATCGGCACTGTGTTCGACATGACCCGCTCGGTCCGCGCCGACAGTTCCCTGCCCCCAGGGATCAGCGTAGAGGAGTTTATTAAAACCAGCGAGAAAAGCTACGCCGAATCAGACCGGGAACTTCTCCAGACACGCTTCGATCTCGTGGCCCAGAAGGCGATGGACGAGGGACAGGCCGTGCCGATAGGTGTCGCTGTCACCCTGAAAGAAGAATTTCTCAGGAAACTCGAGGGCCACTCTGCCAAAACTCAATCGGACACCACCGGGGAGAAAGCCGCTGAGCCGGTCGAGCCCAGCGACAGCCTGGCTCCGCAAGAAGCCCGGATGGTGGTTATCGGCGACCGTGATTTTATCACCAACGCCTATCTGACACAGCTAGGCAACAGCGATCTCTTGCTCAACTGTCTGCGCTGGCTCCAGGGACAGTCGGATGAGATAACTATTGCGCCTAAAGAAACCGAGAACACCCCACTGATGCTCGAGCGCTCGGACCTGGTCACTATGGGGCTGACCACAGTGGTGGCCCTGCCTGTGGGAATCATCTTCATCGGACTGTTTGTCTGGGTTCGCAGGAGGTCGAAACGGTGAGCGCGAAAAAGCCTTTGATCTTTCTCGGCGTTTTCATTGCTCTGGCCCTGTTCTATTATTTCTACGAATATAAGGGCGGCGAGGTGAGGAAAACCCGCGAGGAGCTAAAAAAAAAGGCGATCGTGTTCAGCGCTGACAGTGTAGATAGTTTTTCGATCGTCTCTCGTCCAGAAAAGGAAAAAGAGCCTGCCGGGCTCGATACGGTCTCGCTGAAACACTCCGCTTACGGCTGGCGGATCATCATGCCTCTGGAAGCAGCCGCTGACTCGGAATCCGTGGCCCGCCTCTTGCATGCGGCAGCAGGAGCGGAAACCGACCGGGTGGTCGAGGATTCGGCTGCGGAGCTTTCTATTTTCGGCCTCGATAAACCCAATCTGGTTTTCGAGGTTTCCCCTGCCGGGTCGCCTGCAAGTCTCAAGCTCCTTTTAGGCAACAAAAACCCAACCGAAAGCTATATCTACGCTGTCAATGCCGCCCAGCCGCACCGGGTGGTCCTGGTTAACAGCTGGATCCTTTCTGATCTCAACAAATCCCTGCACGATCTCAGAGACAAGAAAGTGCTGCATCTGGACAAAGACCGGGTAAACAAGCTCGTTATCGAAGAGAAAGGGACCGAGAGGCTCAAGCTTGAAAAGGCCGCTGACGGCTGGTACCTGGACACTCCCCTTCGGGCGGCGGCTGACCAGGATAGTGTGAAGGGCCTGCTCGATGAGCTTGCCGGGGCGGAAGCGGTACGCTTCATTGACAGCTTGCGCGAGGGGGAATCTTACGGACTCGAACCGGCAGAGCTTACAGCCAGAATCTACGAGGAAGAGGGCGAAGCTGTGCGGACCCTCTTTATCGGCTCCAGAGACACCTCAGGCTCCTATTTCGCCCGCCGGGAGGGTATGGAAAATGTGTACCTGGTCAAGGAGGAGCTCAGAAACCAGCTTATAAAGAATAGCGCCAGCTTGCGCAGCCGCGCCCTGGTGAGAGAAACCAAAGACTCGATCAAACTGGTCTCCCTTATCACTCCAGGCGGGACTGTCGCCGCTTTCAAGGATAGCGCCGGCGTGTGGCGGCTCAGCGAGCCTGATTCCACCAGGGCCGATGGCCCTGCTGTGGATGGTTTCCTGTGGGACTTGAAAGACCTCAGGGCCCTTAAATTCATTGATCAGCCCGCACCGGAGATCGAGAGCTCCTTCAAGACGCCCTTCCTGGAAATAGTCTATACTTGGGAGGAAAAGGAAAAGCATCTCACATTTGCCAGGCTTCCCTCCGAGTCGCAAGATTCTCTGGTCTATGTGCGCGCGAACGGGATCCCTGGCACTGTTGCAGTAGACAGCGCAGAGGCTGTCAAGCTGGTAAAAAGCTTCCACGACCTGCGCTACAAAAAGATTATTGATCTCGATACGAATGAGATTACCCGGATCAGACTCGATTATCCAGACAAACAGTTTGAACTGGCCAAGGAAAAAGACGACTGGCGAATTGTCGCTCCGCAAAGCATGGAGGCTAAAAGCTGGAAAGTGCAGAACATACTCTGGGACCTTACCGGCATGGATTTCAAGCAGGTCATCTCGGAAACCGGGGAAGATTCCAGCCGCTACGGTTTTGACAGGCCGGGCTTGCGTGTGGTTCTCACGAAAGATAAAAATGCGGCCGCAGTTTTCACTTTCGCGGACTCGATACCCGGCTCCGAGGAGCAAGCTTTGCGGCTCTCAGGGGACAAGCGGATTTTCGGGGTGGAAAAAAGGGTCTTCCAGGGGCTTCCTGCCAGCCTGGATGAATTGAAAAAAGAGTAGAAAAAATCCGTAAAAAGCCGGGTGCGAAATTTTTCGCACCCGGCTTTTTTTATGGAGCAATGAGGTTTTAAAGGCGGTCAATCTTGGCCGCAAGGATAAAATCGTTTTCACTCAGGCCGCCGATAGCATGCGTTGTGAGGGTGATAAGAATTCTGGAATAATTCCAGGTCACATCCGGATGATGACCTTCATCCTCGGCCAGGTCCGCCATTTTATTGAGCCAGGCCTGTGCCTGGCGGAAAGACTTGAAAGTAAAGCGCCGCCTGATCTCCCTGTTCTCCACGAGCTCCCATCCGGGCACTTCCTTGAGCAGTCCGCGCGCTTCCAGTTCCCCGAGAGGCTTTGTGCCGCCCTCGCAGGGTTTGCATTTCCTGTCTGTCAGGAATAAACTATCATTCATTTATCTCCTCCATGTCCGGTTATTCGTCTGAATCAAAAAAGCAGGGCAGAAAACCGAAAACTGAACCCTGCACCTTTTACTACAGAGAACATTAAACGAACATTATGCAATATATCATAAACTTTGGGTTTCAAGTTTATCCGGCAAAACCTACCTCGCCACAGCCCTTGGCTTTGCCGCCTGCCAACAAGGTCATCGATTGCGCTTCTTCTCTGCAACAGGATTGATAACTCAACTGCTCGAACGCCGTGAGGATCGACAACTGGAGCGATTCCACAAGCAGCTTGAACGGCTTCATCTGATCGTTCTGGACGAATTGGGCTATGTGCCGTTCTCAAAAGCAGGGGCGGAGTTATTCTTCGAAGTCATCAGTCAGGCTTACGAAAGAACAAGCCTGATCGTCACTACCAATCTGCCCTTTGAAAACTGGATCGAGGTGATGTAACGAACGTCTCACCGGTGCATTGCTTGATCGACTCACCCACCGCATTAATATCCTGGAAGCCAACGGCGAAAGCTACCGCCTGCGCTAATCCAAAAGCCGCTCTAGGAAACAAATCTCTCTGCAACCCCCAAATCAATCAACTGAACAAGTATAGAAAGGATTGACTTCCCTTATGTACCAGAATAACCTTTAACCAGGTGCCGCACTTTTCGACCGCCCCCTGACGCACTTTTCAACCGCCGTTTACAGGATTCAGCGAGTGAATGAGTCATTTCCAGTTGAGTTCGTGAGCCCCCACATCATAGCCCTTGCCCTGGGGGATGGAATTTCCGTAAAAGTCTCTGCCTCCGGGATGAATATCAAACAATGACCGGAGATCCAATCCGGCATCAACCAACGGCGAATCCTTCTGCAACTGGTATGCAGTCAGCGTATGAAGCTTCGTCGGGTCATCGATACTAGGGCTTTTCCCAGGATCCGTAAGCTGCGGATCCACGACCAAACCAACAGGTTTTCCACTAAGCATCTCCTGGCCTCTGGCTTCTTGCCAGTCTTTGAGGCTCCTATATCTCGCGAAGCCGAACTCGCCGTCGATAGACCAGTATGCATTGCCAGCGAACGTCGCCACCGATTTGTTGGGGTCACCAGCGACCATTTTCTGATTATTGGCCGTAACAAACAGATTATTAAAGACCTGTGTATTATAGATACCTGCTCTTGCCTGGAAGGTTATGGCCGGAGCTCGCGTAGTGTAAATCGTGTTACCGTAAATCCTGGTGTCGTGGATAGGATCTTCTTTAGGACTGCCCGTCCAAAGATTAATCGCACCCTGATTCGATTTTTGAACATCATTCACGCTTATGTTGTAGCGTACGGTGTTGTTCTTGAAGCTGTGCGGTGCGTTCTTGTACGAACAGATTAGATACCCGGCCCCCGCGTTGTCATGGCTGTAATTGTACTGCAGAACGGAATTGGTGGTGCCGCCGTCAAAGTCGAAGCCACCACCGTCATATTCATTTCCAGACCGGTTGTGATGCGATTCACAATACTGGATGGTGACATTGTTGGCCACTGCCGCCCAGATTCCAACTGGCCCGCCGATCCTGCAGCCACACTCATAACCGTTCTGATAAGCCACACAATACTCAATCATTCCCCCGTCTACATCTTCCATCAAGATACCGCTGCCTGAGTGGTTCTCGTAAAAGTTAGGATCTCCTGGATTGTCATACATCATGCAATATCCTACATACACATTGCCATTGGCATACGTATCGGGATCATCCTGCCAATAGCCGGAAGTCAGAATGCCGAAGTATTCATTTTGATAGGTGACGCAATTGGTTATTCGCACATTGCTGTAACCACTCTTGCTTCCATCGGAAGCATGTCCGCCCACAAAGATGCCACATCCGTCCGTCGGCTGGAATCCCAGGGGAGCCGGGTTTATCTTTCGGCCAAAACCTGATGCCTCTACGTTGTGGATTCTAACGTAGTGAAGTTTCTGGTTATTGGGCAACTCGTTGGCGATTTTGATGCCGCTGCCCACATTGGTCCTGTAGTTGGTACCCAACACAATGAGGTTTTCCACCACCACGCCGCCGGCATTCAGCACGGTCACGCCGGAGCCGTCGCCAGCTTTGATCCTGGCACGGCCGGAGCCATAGGATCCGATGACAACCGGATGTTCTGGTGTGCCTGCATCTTCGGCGGTTAAGAGCAGGTTGCCCGGATAGTCATGGCCGCTCTCAAAGAGAACCTTATCACCCGGGTTCAGGTCTACCGCGTTGGCCCTATCGACCGTCTGCCACGCGGTTTCGACGGAAGTACCTGGGCTGCTGTCACTGCCTGAAGGGCTCACGTAATATGTCGCGGCCGCAGCGGTACTACAAGTGGCTGCAGTCCAGCTTGTGCCATTGCTGGCGGAGCGAAAAACGCCGCCGCCCCAAGTACCTGCAAAAAGATTCGTGCCGCTCACCGCAAAGGCATTGATATCTTTGTTCGTCAAGCCGGTATTGACCGCAATCCAGTTTTTACCGTTGTTGGTTGAGAGAAAAACACCGCCTCCCGTCCCTGCAAAGAGATTTCCCGATGAGTCGGGACTTACCGCAAGGGCGGAAACATGTGTGTTCGTCAAGCCATTATTGACCTCTGTCCAGATTTTACCGCCGTTGGTGGAGAGAAAAACACCTTCGCCTTCAGTCCCTGCAAAGAGATTCCTGCCGCTCACCGCAAGAGCGCAAACCCAGGCTCTCGTCATGCCGGTTGTAGTCCAGCTTTTGCCGTTGTTGGTCGAGAGAAAAACGCCGCCGTAAGTCGCTGCAAAGAGATTTCCCGATGAGTTGGGACTCACCGCAAGGGCGGAAACATGTGTGTTCGTCAGCCCCATGTTGATCGCAGTCCAGCTTTTGCCATTGTTGGTCGAGAGAAAAACGCCGCTGTCGTAAGTCCCTGCAAGGAGATTTGTTCCGCTCATCGCAAGGGCGGAAACATTTGTGTTCGTCAAGCCGGTCGAAGTCCAGTTTGTGCCGTTGTTGGTCGAGAGAAAAACACCGCCTTGAGTCCCTGCAAAGAGATTTCCCGATGAGTCGGGACTCACCGCAAGGGCGGAAACATTTCTGTTCGTCAAGCCGTTATTGACCACAGTCCAGTTTGTGCCGTTGTTGGTCGAGAGGAAAACGCCGCCACCCCACCAAGTCCCTGCAAAAAGATTCGTGCCGCTCACTGCAAGAGCACGGACACGAGTGTTCGGTAAGCCTGTTTTAACGACAGTCCAGCTTGTGCCGTTGTTGGTGGAGAGAAAGACACAACCATCACCAGTCCCTGCAAAGAGATTTCCCGATGAGTCAGGACTCACCGCAAGGGCAAAGATATCAGTGTTCGTCAAGCCGGTCGAAGTCCAGCTTGCGCCGTTGTTGGTGGAGAGAAAAACGCCGCCTCCCGTCCCTGCAAAGAGATTCGTGCCGCTCACCGCAAGGGCGCAAACATTTCTGTTCGTCAAGCCGGTATTGACCTCAGTCCAGCTTGTGCCGTTGTTGGTCGAGAGAAAAACGCCACCATCGAAAGTCCCTGCAAAAAGATTCGTGCCGCTCACCGCAAGGCCGTTATGGTTAACACCAGTGTTCGTCAAGCCGGTATTGACCTCAGTCCAGCTTGTGCCATTATTGGTCGAGAGAAAGACGCCACCACCAGTCCCTGCAAAGAGATTCGTGCCGCTCACCGCAAGGGCACGGACAGAGGTGTTCGTCAGGCCATTATTGACCTCAGTCCAGCTTGTGCCATTGTTGGTCGAGAGAAAGACACCGCCATCACCAGTCCCTGCAAAGAGATTTCCCGATGAGTCAGGACTCACCGCAAGGGCAAGGATAACAGTGTTCGTCAAGCCGGTATTGACTTCAGTCCAGCTTGTGCCATTGTTGGTGGAGAGAAAGACACCGTCTTCGTAAGTCCCTGCAAAGAGATTCGTGCCGCTCACGGCAAAACTAAGTATCACACCACCGTAGGGACCGCTTGTTTGAACCCATTGGGCGTGAGCAACTCCTCCATGCATCAGTGAAAGCAAGAACAGGATTAGAATACATTGCATTTTATACATATGTTTGCCTCCTTTCGAATAAATAATTAATAAGGGCAATTGAAGTTAAATTTTCGCCAAACAACCCAGTACTTTTATGGGCTATGAAAGATTCTTTTGCAGCGAGACGCCCTTTTTATCACAGTGTCTTTGTTTTTATATGCTTTAGCATTAGTTATTCATAAAAGTCAAGCAAACAGGAATGATTTACCAAGTGTCAATTCTTACATTTAAGGTGCCTACGGCTCACCGTGCGTAATAACGATTGAAATACCTCGAGAGAGAAGCTTTTACAACTACCGAAAAAAGGTTTCAGTGCAATTAACTGGGATGATATATCATCCCAGGTGAAACCAGGAGCCATAATAATCCCTGAAGTCCGAGGATCCTGTTTCTGGCGCGTGTAGAAAACAAGTAATTTCCATCATCGCCACACTAGATGTACATGGCCCCGGCAGGCCTTTGCGCAGCTTTATCGCGCCAGGCGAGCTTAGCGAAGCGGAGCAGAAGCCTCAGGTGCCAGGATTAACTTTTGTTTCTTTTTGTTTAAAAAGAAATGGTTTTGCTTCTTTTGCCACCAAAAGAAGAAAAAAATTTACCTTTATGGATAGATGTAATCAATTTTATGACCTGAATAATAACGGCATTCTCTCTGGCAGCAATATGTTGTCAGCCAGGTTATTTATTTATAAGCCCCGGGAACAGGCGTGTCAACAGTACCCTCCGCAGGGAAATCTCCAAGGCCGGTGTCCCGATAACGCGTAAATCCGTTTAAATTCGAAGTTCGACAGAAAGCATACCGGAACTAAATCCTGAGTGCAGAGAGCGGTATTTTTCAACGCTTGAGATATGGCATCTATTGACCGTTAAAGCCGGGCGGTCTATATTTAGCTTGATTGAACCTCTCAAGGCTTCAGAACTAGCAACCGCCCAATTTTTTCAAGGAGCACTTTTCATGTTTGAAGATATCCTCAAATTGGTGAGAGAAATGAATTGGAGCGGCTACCATATTTCAGTGTTCGAGGTTCTTCTGGTGATCTTTGCCCTGATTAAGAAGTTCAGCATTTTATCGCTTTTGATTTTATGTATCGTGCTCGGCAGAGGTTTT
>DATKXY010000164.1:0-66626 GCA_035528795.1 archaeon
ACCCCGTCGACTGCGTCGCCACCCCTCTTTTTAGAGGGGAATTAAATGCCCGTCTTTCGGGCATTTGCGAATAGACCGGTAACGGCAAGAAAAAATCCCCTCTTGAGAGGGGTGCCCGCGAAGCGGGCGGGGTGTGTAAATTTCCTAATCATAGGGATGAAATATAACTTTATCATTTATAAGGCATTGCGAATTATTGAAAATAATTCGGCTTAGAAATATTACAACAACTTAGCGCGTATGGGGCGCACCCGCGTGTGCGCCCGATTACCATCGAAAAATTACCGAACGACGGGCGGACACATTGGTCCGCCCCTACGAGTTTTGTGGTGATTTGTGAATAATACGGGTTAAGTAAACATTAAAATTGTCAGGAGTATCTCATGATCCGGTCAAATATATTCTCCCCGAGCCATAAAGGAATTTTCATCCTGGCTATGCTTTTTTTGCTGTCCTGTGTAACAGCGCCGGAGCTCCGGGCCGCCGACGGGCAAAAAACCTACCGGGTCAGGGCGGAGTTTGATATCAAGGTGCAGATGCGGGACGGGACCCTGCTCTCCACGGATGTATACCGTCCGGATACCGCGGGCGCTTTCCCTGTGCTCCTTGAAAGGACGCCTTATAATAATTTCGACCCGCGGACAGGCTACTTTTTCGCCGAGCGCGGATATGCTGTCGTGCTGCAGGATGTCCGGGGCAAACACGACAGCGACGGTTCATTCTACCCGGTGGCAAACGAGGCGGCCGACGGCTACGACACGCAGACCTGGTGCGGCACGAGAAGCTGGTCCAACGGCCGGGTGGGCACCATGGGCGGTAGCTATGTCGGCGCTACCCAGTGGTTTCCAGCCACTCTGGCGAACGATCACCTGGTATGCATGTTCCCCACTGTGGCGGCAAGCGACCTCTACGGCCACTGGGTCTACGATGGCGGGGCATTCGCCCTGAGCTGCAACACCATGTGGGGTGTGTTAAGTGTCTCGGCCCGGGTAGGTCAGGAGATGAGCGCTCAGCCGCTGGACTGGGACCAGCTCTTCCGCACCTTGCCGCTGGGCGATATCCCGCATTTGCTGGGACGCAGCGTGCCCTGGTTCACTGACTGGCTCTCACACCCCACAGAGGATGATTACTGGAAAAAACTGAGCGTATCCCGCCGCTACGAGCAGATAAAAGTCCCGGCCTTCAATCTCGGCGGCTGGTATGATATCTTTATCAAGGGCACGGTGCGGAATTTCGCCGGGGTGCGCGAGCGCGGAGGCTCGGAAAAGGCGCGCCGGGGGTCCCGGCTGGTAGTGGGGCCCTGGTTTCATACCTCCCCCTCGAACACTAAAATGGGACAGGTCGAGTTCGGGCCCCAGGCGGCCCTGGATGAGCGGGCCCTCCAACTCAGGTGGTTCGATTACTGGCTGAAAGACGAACAGAACGGCGTGGACCAGGAAGCGCCGGTCAAGCTATTCCTGATGGGTGTCAACCGCTGGCAGGATTTCTATGCATGGCCGCCGGAGGGAGTCCAGGCTAAAGAGTATTATTTTCACTCGCGCCAGGGCGCCAACAGCCTGTATGGTGACGGCGCCCTCGATACTGTCAAGCCGGTCAAAAAAGAGCGGGTGGACACATACCGCTACGATCCTGCAGACCCGGTGCCTACCTCCGGCGGCAACGCCTGCTGCCGGGAGCTGATTGTCCCCCAGGGTCCTTACGACCAGCGCCCGGTCGAGCGCAGGAGCGATGTGCTGGTCTACACCAGCGAGCCCGTGGAAGAGCCCCTGGCTGTGGTCGGCCCGCTCGAGGTGAAACTCTGGGCGGCCTCCAGCGCAGTGAACACCGATTTCACCGCCAAGCTCGTGGATGTAGACCCGGCCGGAAAGGCGATAAATATCAGCTCGGGGATCCTCCGCGCCCCGTTCAAGGATGGTTTCGAGCGCTGGAACGAGCTTATTCCCGGCAAGCCTTACGAGCTCACTATTACCTTGCGGCCCACAGCCAATGTCTTCCTGGCCGGCCACAGGATCCGGGTCGAGATCTCAAGCAGCGATTTCCCCCGTTTCGACCGCAACCTCAACACCACGGGAGCGAGCAGCCTCGACAAAACCGGAATGTCAGTGGCTGATCAGCAGGTGTTCCACGACCCCGCCAGGCCCTCACACATCATTCTGCCGGTCTTAAAGGGGCCCTGAGCGAAAGAAGAGAGAGAGCTTACCAAACCGATCAACCACCCGGAGGACCGAATGTCTGCTAGCAGCCGCTTGAAACTGCGCCCAGTGAAGCTTTTCCTGCTCGTGTGCCCCCTGCTGTTCCTGCTTGTCTCAAGCAGCCACGCCGCCAACAGCCTTTTTCTGGGAAGCGCCGAGGCCAAGGCTGGAGGAAGCGACACTCTGGATGTCTTCCTGACCACCGAAAAAGCCTTCCCTGCCGCAGAGATATCTCTCAAATTCGACCCGTCAAAACTGAGTTTCAGGGAGGGCAGCCTGACAGTCAATCCGCAGGTCTGGAAACCCGAGTGGGGCCGGCCGATAGTCTCGGTATATCCCAATGGGATCAAGATCGCATTTCTTTCCATGTCGAACCTCGAGGCCGCCATTCCCAAGGGTGAGCGCCAGAAACTTTTTTCAGTGGTCCTGACAGCCAAAGCGGGAATTCCAGCCGGTGAGAAGCTGGAGCTCGAAGTAAAAGGCATGCTTACAGATGCCCAATTCAACGAAATAGGACTTGAATCCTCTCAGGGCAGTTTCACTGTCATCGGGAAAAAGAAACCCGAGAAAAAAGAAAAGTGAGGCCGTGATATTAAGGATAATGCAATAACTGATCGATCTAATTAAACATTCACCCGGGAGCAAAAATGGCCCCTGAAAAAGAGTCTCACTGCAGGGCTAAAATATCCCGCCGCTCGTTTTTGGGCCGGGCCGCAGCCACCGCCGCCTCTTTCCCTGTAATCGGGGCTTTGGGCTGCGGAAAGGAGAGCGAACCGGGAGAACCCGCCTGTCAGCTTATCACGCCTTCAGGCTATGGCTACCAGCAGTGGAGCGAGATTTACGAGACGATAATCCGCGGTTTCATCCGGAACGCGCTGCGCACCTCGGATACATTCGCAGTTTGTGATTATCAAGCAGGTACCTTTTTGAAAAATTTCATCACCGGGCAAGGGAAAACCTGCGACTCGGTAACCAGGATCCTGCCTGCCCTGGCAGCCGGGATTGTCTCGCCGGATGGTGCAAAAGAAGTGAGTGTCGAGGACAGTACTTTCAGCCTGGCCGAGATTTTCCTCTCCGCCCTCCGTCACGGTACCGACCCAGCCAGCAATGACTTCTGGGGCTACGCCAGGCCCGCTGACTGGGACCAGCGGCAGGTCGAGTCATCGATCGTCGCTTTCAGCCTCTGGCTTACAGCCGACATTCTGATGGATAAGCTCACCCCGGCGGAAAGGAGGAACATCCAGAGTTGGCTTGCAAGCTGCACGCGTTTCACTGGCCACGGCAACAACTGGGACCTTTTTACAGCCGTGAACCAGGCCGCGCGCCTGGCACTCTCCGGGCGCTGGCCCGAATTCGCCGGTGATGAGGAGGCTTTCCGCGGTGACCTCGCAATGATCGACAAAATGTATGCCGGCGACGGCTGGTATCACGACTCGGTCGACGGCCAGGAGTACGACTACTACAATTTCTGGGTCTTCGCCTCGCACAACCTGTACTGGGACATGATGGTCGGGGAGAAATTCCCGGAATTGAGAGACAGTTTCCGTAAAAAACTGACTCGATTTCTCTCCACTACGCCCTTTTTCTACGGCGCCCAGGGGAGCCACATCCTTTTCGGCAGGTCGCTGATTTACCATTTCGGCACGCTCACCCCCCTGGTCCTCTCCTACCGCCTGGGGCTCTGGCCCTATTCCGTCGGGCTGTTGCGCAGGATCTGCAACAAGAACCTCTCGTTTTTCTGGCAGGCCGGAGCCTGGGATGCCTATAACAGCAAGCTCAGGGAGACCCTTACCCCCCACTCGAGCCGCGCGGTATGCGAAAGCTATATCAACAACGGGCATCCCTACTGGGGAATGCAGGCTTTCCATGCAATGTCTTTCGCCCGGGACGATCCATTCTGGCAGGCTGAGGAGGAGCCACTGCCTGTGGAGAAACAAAGTTTCAGCAAGGGGATAGCCGCCCCGGGTATCCTTCTTTACGGCCATAAGGAAAGCGGCCAGGTCCAGATGTGGCAGGCCCGGACCACCAAGCACTACCCAAACAAATACTACAATTTCTCTTACTCCTCACATTTCCCGTTCAATGTGGAGATGGTGGATAATCTCGTGCCCCCGGACAATATTCTCTCTTTCGAGAGCTCAGTCGGGGCATACGCCAGAAGGGACGGCCCTTACAAGGGCTGGATAAAATCCATAAACCAGCTTTTCTGGTACTGGAAAACAGTGCTGGGGGAAACCGAGGTCGATATTGCCAGCACTGTTTACATTGACAGCGAGTTCCAGTGGCGCGCCCACCGGGTTAAATTTGCAGGAGATCAGCCTCTCACCGCTGTTGAATCGACCTACGCCCTGGGTCTGGGCCTGGATGAGCAGCCCGAGGTCAAAAGCGGCGGCCTGTGGGAACACGGCAGGTCCGCGGCAAGCGGGTGTGCGGTGTTTGTCAGGGGAATCGCGGGCTTTACCGGAGGAAGAAAGCTTTCGGGGTTCCGGAACAGGGAAAACCTAAACATTTTCTACCCCCGCGCCCTTCAGGCCGGGGTCGCCGCTGAGCTCGGGCCCGGCGAGCATGCGCTGGCCGCAGTACTCTATGCCAGCCCCAAACCGCTGCCGCTCGAGGAGCTGCTGGCCCGAACCGAAAACGTGCCTGAGGAAATAACCGCCTTCCTGAAAAAACAGGAAATAAGTTAACAGATCAGCATTAAATATTTAGAGACCTTTGAAAAAATCCCGGGTCAAGGGGCGGTTCGTGAACCGCCCCTACAATAACCTGTTGATATTCATAGCCTTATTAAAAAGCAAAAATGTTCTTTGTTTTAAATGATAACTTTTTTCAAAGGTCTCTATCTTGGACAAGGAGCCGGAAATGAGAACTCGAGTCCTGGTTTTACTGGCTGGCTGGCTGTTATTCAGCTCAACATTCGATCTGCCTTTTTACGGCAAAGCACTAGCCTCCGATAACAACCCGCACGCCGTAGCTACATTCGAGTGCCTCGGGATTTACTATAAAGTGGATAACGATAGTCTCGGAGAATGCCGGGTCAGGTACAGAAAATCCGGGACGAGTCAGTGGAAAGAGGGCCTGCCGCTGTGGTTCGACAAGCGGGACAGCGAGTACCGCGGCAGTCTTGTCGGCCTGGCGCCGGGTACGGAATACGAGATCGGTCTGGACTGCGCAGGCAAAGAGGTCGTATTCGAGGCCCGCACGCGCAGCGACAAGTTTCCTGTCGGCAAAAAGACTCTGCTCAAAGGCGGCGTGACTGACGAAATAATTCATATCACCGGGTCAGGCAGCCCGGAGGCCTGGCACCTGGTGGCGCCTGAGCCTGGCGCCAGGACAGTGATCGATCCTGAAAAAACCACGGATTATAATATCATAATCGAGGCCTCTTATGTAATAATCAGGGGGCTCGAGCTGAGAAACGCCCGCACGGATGCAATCCTGATCAAAGAGGGCGTGCACGATGTAGTCGTCGAGGACTGCCATATAACATTATGGGGCAGAGGCGACAGGGAGCTCGCCTACCTGGGTTACGAGGACAGCGGGATTGCCGCGGAAAACGGTGCCGCGCGGCTGGTTATCCAGCGCAACCTGATCGACAACCCCAGCGGCTGGACAAACGACTGGGACACCGGGCATCCGAGCGGGCCGCAGGGGATAACTCTCTGGAACACCGGGGGCGGGAATATTATCCGGTACAATGAGATCCAGTCCACCGAGGATCACGGTTTCAATGACGGGATCGGGGGCGGAAGCAATTACAGTTTCCAGGGCAGCCCGAACCGGGACTCGGATATCTACGGGAACATAATCGCCAATGTCTGGGATGATGCGATCGAAAGCGAGGGCGCGAACATGAATGTCCGCATCTGGGGCAATTACATTCACCACACTTTTACCCATATCGCCACTGCAGTCACCTCGAAAGGCCCGCTGTATATTTTCAGGAATGTTTTCGGCCTGAGCCGCCGCACGCACCAGGACCCGCTCGGCGGGCCGATGATCAAAACCGGCGAGCGCGAGCCTTTTGCCGGAGGCCGGAGGTATGTCTTCCACAACACGGCCCTGCAGCCTAAAGGCGCATTCAGGGTATTCAGCTCGCACCCGGTCTCGAACACAGTGTCCCGGAACAACATTTTCGACTGCCCGGGTCCCCTCGCCGGCCGCAGGACTCCCGATCCGCCCGCAGATTTAGATTACGACCTGTTCACCGGCCTGGATACCGGGCCCGATTACGAGAAACACAGCCTGGGGGTGAAACCCTCTTTTGTGCCCTCCCAGGGGCTCGAGTTCTACCTGGCACCCTCGACCACCAGGGTCAAGTGGGGCCGGACCGAGGTGGAGCACTACGGCAAGAAATGGACTATCACGGACAAGGTTATCACCATAGACAACCCGGCGATCGATGCCGGCGTGCCGGTCCCCGGGTTCAACAATGATTACCAGGGCCAGGGACCGGACCTGGGCGCATTCGAGCTGGGAAGTGCGCCCTTGAGATTCGGGCGGCATGCGGTCGAGCCGGTGGTTTATGCTCCGTGGGAGGTGCGGTAGGGGGTGGGAGTAAAAAATGAATGAATAATTTACCGGTTACCTTAAATTAGAGCAACCTGCTATTATCTAATTACAGAGCTTTCATTTTGATACTAATAAAGTGAGTATAAGTTTTTTCAAAGTTCCATTCGAACCCCATAGAACTTCAGGCAGGCTTTCATTCATGACGATTTAATCACCTCTATCAAAGTATCGAGTTGATCTTCCGTCAATTTTTCTCCCTTTAATGTGCGGAGAAAAGCCGGTAAATGTTTAAGCGCCTCTTCATCCAACATGATTTCCTTCGGAATCCTTCCGGCACTTAAAATTGCCATAGTCATAAATTCTCTCCATTCCTCACTATTTTCTCTCAGTCCCAAAGAAAAGGCTAATCTTTCCAATGCTTCTTGTTTTATGGGAGGCGCAATCTTGCCCCTCTCCAGCCTGCTTATATATCCGGGATCTTGATTATGAGTACGACAATATTCTCTAAGGGTTTGTCCCTTTTTATGGCGCAACTCCTTGAAGAGATTACCAAACATTTTTATAGCCATTCTCTTGCCCCCGGAATGAAAAATTTGTTAGAAAGCTGTTGAATAAATTATACAACATGTATCGGAAAAATACAATTATTGAGATTTTTTCACGGCATCCTGTAAATCATGGCTAAAGGCTTACAAAAGAAACGGCCTGCGAACCCCAGATCCTGTGCCTGCTGTCTTAAAAAAAACTGAAATTAATCTTCCGATCCAGGATCAACCAAATGACCTGAATGAAGAAGAGGGTAAACGATGGAAAAAGAATGCAGAAACCTTACGAAATTGAACTGTGACCAGGCCGGGCGAAGTTAGAATGGTTCCAGCTTATGATCTTGACAGGTTCTGCCGTAAAATGGTACATTTTTATAGCTGCGGTAATCTGGAGGATGTAACTGGAATATTGAAAGACTTTATCGAGGAGGGTCGGAAATGAAAAGATTTTATCTTATGGTCCTGTTAATGCTTAATGTCTTCTATTTATTTTCGCCATCCCCCGCCAAGGCCAAAGTAATAGGGGACTTCAATAATGATGGCAAAATTAATGTTCTTGACTTGGTAGAGTTTCTGGGTTATCTCGGGGGTAAACGAACCGTTCCCGAAATAGGGCAAGAAATGGGGGATGTAATTCATGATACTGTTTATATTGATAAGATTATTAATTGGGGAAATGTAGTTTTTGATAGTAAGGGTATAAGAATTGATACTACTAACAATCATATTAATATCGGAAACTATGGTGAAGGTTCTCATCCTTTAACATTGAAAGTTTTCTCAGATGGGAGAGAAGTTGTAAATATAGCATCCGATAATTACGGAGGATTTTCTACTGGATTATTAGAATTAAAAGCAGATAATGGTAACGAGGATTATCCAAATATCTTAATTCATGGTATGAATTTGAAATTATATAATGGGGCCAACTTGGTTTTACCTGATTGGGCTTTTGCGGATAAATTATATGTGGAAGATTTTGGAGATGCCTTTATTTGTTGGGATTATCAATCAAATCAAATCAAAATAAGAAGAGTAAATTATCCTTATGATGATGCAGATAATTGGTCAATAACCCCCGATCAAGAAGGGGAATTTATAGAGGATTTAGCTGTTGCTTCTAATAATCCTGAACAATTAAGTGATTGTGTTAGTAAGGCGGATTATGATTCTCTAGTGATTAAATTTAATGCGGTTTTAGCATTACTCAAAAAGGCCAATATAATGGCAGATATTTTAAAATAAATCCCGCAATATACTAATACTCAATTCCTTTACTCCCGAGCGATACAAAGGAAGAAAAGCCGGGTCAGAAAAAGAAAGACCAGGATCACCAGCCAGACTGGATCGTATATCTGGGTTTTGTAAACCTGTGCTTTCTCCGCTACTTGTCAATCTATAACCAGGATTCACGGTTCCGTCTTATTCATATACCAAGTCTATTTTGGAATTTAAAGGATTTCTGAATGAAGAATAAATGCTCCTGTGGCAAGAAAGCCAACCGGTATTGTCCCACACTTAAAAGCCCTATATGTTCCTTGTGTTGTGGAACAAAACGGCATGAAATCATTAAGTGCCCTGATGATTGTTCCTATAATCCTCTCAATCCAGATCTTTATAGTTCGCATTACATTGCCCTTGAGAGCAAGGTTCAGGACAGATTAATTAAAATGCTTAAGGAATGGCTCACTCCATCTGGTTTTGAGAAGAAAAAGAATAGGTTTGTGGGGTCATTACAAGATGAGGATGGCTATTATAGAAGGGCTGAACATTTTATATTTCGACTTTTAACCTTTGAAAAAGACGATAAGGGACGAACCTTTAAAGATTATCTGGAAGCTAGTGGTTATAAGGGTTTTTCTGGCTTAGAAAGAATCATTGCTAAGAGTTTTGTTAATTCAACAGGTGGAATCTTTGAGTTCAGCAAGCTTTCTGAAAACGGAAAGATGATTGCAGAGGAGGTGTTTTTAGAGGAAAAATTTCTCTTTATAGACAAATCTGTAGCAAAAACAATTAATCGCTATGATAAAGTGATGTTAATCTATTTTGAGCTTCCTACCTATGCCAGAATTACAGGAGTAAGTGGTGTTGTAATTCCCCCTTCAGTTGAAAAGAAGTTTTTATCTCATGTGTTTATGAGTTATGAAGAGGCTGTGGAAAAAGATTTAGGGCTTATTTTGGGAAGATATATTCTGGAAAATTACCTTGAATTAGAATGTAAAATGTATGATATGATTGAAGACTTGCAGGATAGAGCGTTATCTAAACTTGATTTCAAAGAGTGTAAAGCTGAATTTAAGCTTGCAGTCCCAAGAGAGGAGATTATAGCAATATTAGATAAAAAGGAGGATTTCATATTTGAGGAGACTGAAAGAGATATTCATTATGTTTGGGTCCGACAGGGAGAATCAAGAAAATATGAAGACACTCATCCAACTTTCTTTAAATCAGATACACAAGATGATGCTCCTGGATTGCTCGGCAGAATAATTTTGCAAGATAATCGACTGATTCTGATTAATTTTGGCAAGGCTCAATACAATTTCTGTAGAAAAATGCTTAACCGATATTTTGGGAATAATATTGAGTTTTTAGAAGAGATTATCGTGGATCAGAACAAGATGCTAAGAGACAGAGAGCGATTTTCAGTAACAAATGAGTATTTATCTTCTCAGAAGAAGGCAGAAGAAATTCCTCAAGAGATTAAAATTCAAATCCTGGATAAATTCTATCGCCAGAATTATGAAAAATTTCTTAATGAACCTGTACCTGCTCTCTCATATAAAACTCCTCTTCTGGCTGCAAAAGATAAGAGAATGAAGCTGGCCTTAATTGAACTGATGAAGGGGCATTTAAATCATATAGAAAAGTTAAATAAAAAAGAAGGGACCAATATTCAGATAGACTGGGTTCTGGATAGGTTGGGATTGAAAGGAAAGATTTGAAAATAAGCTGAAAAGCATTTTATAACGTACGTTAAGCAAAAAAAATAAAATTTCTTTGCTCTTGCACACCCCTATTGCTTGCGCGATCTATAGCCTTTTCCTGCCGCCTCAGAAAAAATAATAAATCATCCATTCACAGCAGGGCAGAGGAATAAACTGTTTTAGCGGAAGTTTTTTAACGGTAAACCGCCATTAATCTTGACAGTTTTTTGAACCGGAACAAACTTTAGATTGTCAGAAAATAAGGTAAAAGAGTTTTTTCCGGCTTTTAAAACCAATCTCAAGAGGAACCTGAAATGCTTCCCACAAGATACGCCTCATTCCTGAAACGCTTCGTAGCCCATGTGGTGGATGTGCTCTTCGCCAGTATGATTGCCGGCTTCCTCGTGCTGCCGTTCATTCTGCTTCAGATCCCCGGAATCATATCCAGACTGCATTTTGTGCGCTGGAAATTCTTCGGAGTCTACGATCCGGAAAGTGTTTTTGAGCTGCTTAAGGAAGCGCTGCCTTTCCAGGCTCTGTTTTATTGGGCCTTCGTGTTCATTGTCGCTTACTGGCTGTATTTCGCTGTTTTCGAGAGCAGCCCGCGCCAGGCCACTCCGGGCAAGATGATGCTCGGTATTTTTGTCACAGACCTTTATGGGTACCGGATCAGTTTCTGGCGGGCCCTGGGAAGGACCCTGGGCAAAGTGCTTTCCAAAATGTTATGCTACCTGGGATACCTGCTCGCGCTCGTTACGGACCGCAGCCAGGCCCTGCACGACCTGATTGCCGGCACCCTGGTGCTCGAGCCGGATTACGGCAGAATGCGTGAAAGTTATCCCGCCGGGAGCCTGTCCGCCCCTGGGCCTCCGGAAACCTACACCGCCGGCCCGGGCCCTGATAATATCGCTCCCGGGGCTTGAAAACCCCGATCACTATTTTTAAAAGGGACCTTAAAATGCTTCCCACAAGATACGCCTCGTTTTTTAAACGCCTGGTGGCCCATGTGATAGATGTGTTCATCTGCGGCCTGATCATGCTGATTCTGATCATGATGCTGGGTGTTATCCTGATCCCGGGCGCGATTTTAAAAAGTCTGTTCGGGCATTGGTGGCCTCCTTTCTGCCTGGGCCATCATCCATTCGAATTTTTTGATTTCTTTTTCGCAACGATACCTGTTACTGCTACAATGCTCGGGATTATCGGAGCCGTTTTTTCCTACTGGCTGTATTTCGCCCTGTTCGAGAGCAGCCGGCGCCAGGCCACTCCGGGCAAGATGATGATGGGTATTTTCGTAACAGATCTGTACGGACAGCGGATCAGTTTCCAGCGGGCTCTGGGGAGGACCCTGGGCAAGGTGCTCTCCAAGCTACTCTGTTATTTCGGCTACCTGCTGGCGCTTTTTACCGCGCGCAACCAGGCCCTGCACGACCTTCTGGCTGATACGCTGGTGCTCGAGCCGGATTACAGGCCGGCTCCGCCTGATGTTTACTACCCTTCAGCCGGGCCGGCGGTTGACCCGCGGGCTCAAGGATACGGTCCCGGGACAGCGCCTCCCCAGGCCTAAGCCTGGATAGCGGAGATTATGGGAACCAACCCGAGAAGGAGGAACAAACTCAAGGCCTCGGTAGCTGTGGTGCTTTCAGACAGGTACCCTTACCCTGAGGCTCTCGAGCGCCTGCGCGCCTGGGTCGAGGAAGCACAGAGGGCTGGTGCCGGGTATATCTGTTTCCCGGAATACTATTTTGACCGGGACCGCAAGGAGGACGGCTCTTTGAGTCGCGGGGCGAGGCTGGACGGGCCCCTGGCGGCTGAGCTGACCGCCCTGGCCAGGCGCTGCCGGGTCGCAGTGGCGGTGGGGATTACCGAGAAAGTCAGAAACCGCCGCTTTCCGCTCTGGGATTTTTACAATACTGCGCTGTTTGTTGACTGGAAAGGGCTGCGGGGCACACAAAGGAAGGTCTTTCTCTGGGTCGACCCTGAGTGGAGTGATGAGCGTACCGGAAAGGCCAACGAGGGCGACGCCGATTACCCCTGTCCCCCGGTGTGCGACGAGCGGAGGCGCTACCTGCCGGGCTGGAGCTTTAACTCGTTCCGCTTCGGAAACCTGCAAAGGGCCTGCGGGCTGGTCTGCGCGGACGGCCTGATGCCTCCGGCCTGGAGCCACATCATTCCCCAGTCCCCGCAAATCGTTTTCTACCTCAACGGGCGGGTGAACCTGCTCAAAAAATGGGGGCCGGACCTAGCCCGGATAAGCAGGGACTACTGTGTGCCGATTGCGGCCTCGAACAGTTTCACAGAGAGCGAGGCCGGGATTTTCGACTCGGACGGCAGGTGTGTGGCCCGCCTCGAAGGCCGGGAGGGAATAGCGGTCGCTGAGGTGACCCTGGGCGGCAGGCAAAAGTTCAAGCCGGTCAGGATCAGGCACTGGGAGGGTGAGCCTGGTGAGATGCTGGAGCGGCTCGATAAGTGGTAAGAGATTGGGTTATTTGAGAAACACGGATTAAACGGATAAAAGTCTTGATTCCACGGATGCCCCGCAACTCTTCCCCAAAGCGGCCAGGCAGCGGGGTGGTGATCCGTGCCATCCGTGTTAAATCCCTGCCATCCGTGGTTCCGAAATAAAGAGCCAGAGTACTATGTTGCCAGCCATAATTTGCTTTCCCCTAAGAAGAATGTACTTTTTAAATTGTTTTACAATAAGCGAAAAATACTGTAGGTTGTGCCTGCCAGGGTTAACTGCCTGATTCATAAAACTGAAAACACAATCTGGAGGGGTAACACTGACTAAGGAGATGCCCCTATAATAATTTGATAATCAAAATTTTTACGGTGAAAAGAAACTTTTTGTCCTTGTACTGCATCATTTAATTTAGGTAATGTTTAACTAAGCCTTGTACCGAACAAGCTGCTAAAAAAGTACGCTCTGTCAGAATTCAACTGTGCCGGTCACCAGTGATCGACTCAAATTTGACCGGACAGTAAAAAAATGCAGTTATCCAATTAACTCAGTTCGATGGAGAGAAGATGTCCAGAAAAGCGGGGTTCAACCTGATTTTTCTCGCCTTCCTGTTTGCCTGCATTGCCGCCTACTGCGCCAGACAAGGTGACGGCGGCTGGGTTATCAGCGCTCTGCCCGGCTCGGTGCGCCTGGACCCGGCCAGCGGGAAAATAATCGAAGACCGGCCTGATATTTACACCATGACACCGCTGGGCGACCTGCTGGAAAAAAACTGGGTCTATGACAGCGTGGCAGTGAAGCTTTATGCGGCCAGGGGCGAGTATGTTTCTTTCCAGCTCGTGATCGAACGCACTGGAGATGACATACTGAAAGACATTTATATGGAGCTACCTCCTTTCGCAAGCGATCAAGGCACTTTGCAGGCCCAGCCCGAGCTTTTTCTCGAGTGGTCGGTGAAAGTGACAACAAAATCATCAGGTTACGAGATCGCCTCCTACGGCCCGGGCTGGTACCCGGACGCCCTGATCCCGCTGGAGTGCCTCCAGACAGGGCCTGACAAGTCGGGAAGCCTGATCTACCCGCTCTGCCTGCCCGATTTTCGCAACAGGATCGACAACCAGCGCTATTGCGTTATCTGGGTCGATCAGTTCGTGCCTTTCGAGCGGGAAAAGGCAGCGCCCGGCATCTACCGCAGCGAGATCAGGGTTACGATCAACGGGCGCACGAAGAAAATCCCGGTTACGTTGAAAGTCTGGGATTTCGCCCTGCCCAACGCCAACACCCTAGCCGGGAACCTTCAGCAGGGCGGTTTCATGCGCCAGCTGGACGAAAATCTCGAGCTGTCGGTGTACCAGCTGCTCAAAAAGCACCGGATAGCGGCTGTGGACCAGTCCTACCGGCCACAGCTCAGCGTAACCAGCGACGGCAGGCTCAGTATCGACTGGGCCGATTTCGACAGGCGGCTGGAAAAATATCTCACCGGAGAGGCATTTACCGCCAAATACGGCTACAGCGGGCCGGGGTATGGTGAGCCTCTTGAATGGTACATGCTCCCGTTCAACTGCTGGAGTGACCACCGGGGCAGCCCGAGACCAGGCTGGCCGGATGTGGGCACCAAGGATGAGGAGAGAAAACCCGCTAACCGGGCGATCTACCTTGAGGCTATCCGCCAGGTGCGCGAACACGTGCTCACCATGGTCAACCCGCAGAAAACCCGGCTGGTCATTTTCCTCAACGGCCTGGACGAGTCTTATTTCCCCGAGGCCTGGGACAGGATGGTCTACTACGGCAAAATGTTCAAGGAGCATTTCCCTGAGGCACGCCACAGGGTGGACGGCGGCTACAGCCAGGAGGCCATGGAGACTATCCACGAGGCAATCGATTACTGGTGCTGCCACTCGGTGGGCTACAACATGGAAACCGTGGAGGCTTACCGCAAGCTGGGAGTCACGGACTGGGTCTACGGGCCTGTGCTTTACGAGCGCCGGGGCAACAGCGGCGTGGGCAGCTCCACATTTATCGACCTGGAGCTGACCAACGAGCGGGCGATAAGCTGGGCCTGCTGGAAATACCGCACTCTGACCTGGTGCAGCTGGGGAATCGGCAGCGAGTGGAACGCGGCCTGGTACAGCCCGGAAACCTGGAAACATGCGATCAGCGAGTCGGGAAAACCCTTGCGCTACAGCAGCTATAACGGCAACGCACTGGAGGTTTACCCTCCGGGGATCGTGCCCGGGGTGAACCGGCCCTGTCCCACGATCCGCCTGAAAAACATGCGCGACGGTGTGGAGGAATACGAGTTGATGAAGATTCTCGCCGGGCTGGACGGCAATTCAGAGCGTGCGGACAGAGTTGTCGATAAGATTATCAACAAGCCTTTCGGGAAACAAAGTGTCGGCAACCTGGATGTCTGGAGCCACGACCCGCAGGCCTGGGATGCAGCTCGCATCGAGCTGGGCGAGATGATCGAAAAGGCGGCGAAATAGCCTGATATTAACAGAAAGGGCGGCTCATGCCGCCCTTTTTTATGTTCAAGAGCCATCTAGAACTGACCTTAATTCTTGTTGCTTTTCACCGTACCCCCGGCCCCTCCACAGCCAGGCCTTTGGCTGCCTTATACTCCAGGCTCTCCTCGATTTCCAGGTTGCCGCAGAGAGTGACCCTGAACCCCAGGGCCCGGGCCATCGAAGCCTTCGCGAATGCTATCTCGTTGGCTGTTTTCGTATCAGGAGCCTAGCTCACCGTGATATGGGTGGACTTGTGCTTGGCCATCAGGCCGTCGCGGGACATCCCGTAGAGCTGGGCGTGCATCAGCGGCCACTCTTTTGTTGTGGCTTCCCAGCGTCGCGCACTCTCCTCTTCGGGCAGTTTCACAGCAACGCCCCTGCCGAGATCCAGGCAGAACTCTCCCGCATCCAGGTAAACCCGGCTCCAGACCAGCTCTCCGGGGCGGGCAAGACCCTTGGTGGCGATCCCGTTCTCCACGAAAAAATCATACGGCTGGCGCACTGCCTCCATGTCCGCCCAGCCCTGCTCCATGTGCCCGGCAGGAGTGTTGCCCGCCTCGCAGGCCGGGAGGGTATAGCGATCGCCGAGGTAACCCTGGGCGGCAGGCAAAAGTTCAAGCCGGTCAGGATCAGGCACTGGGAGGGTGAGCCTGGTGAGATGCTGGAGCGGCTCGATAAATGGTAAGAGATCCGGTTATTTGAGAAACACGGATTAAACGGATAAAATCCTTGATTCCACGGATGCCCCGCAACTCTTCCCCAAACCGGCCAGGCAGCGGGGTGGTGATCCGTGCCATCCGTGGTTCCGAAATAAAGAGCCAGAGTACTATATTGCCAGCCAGAATTTGCTTTCCCCTAAGAAGAATGTGCTTTTTAAATGGTTTACAATACGCGGCAAAATACTGTAGGTTGTGCCTGCCAGGGTTAACTGCCTGATTCATAAAACTGAAAACACAATCTGTAGGGGTAACATTGACTAAGGAGGTGCTCCTAGAATAATTTTATAATCAAAATTTTTACGGTGAAAAGAAACTTTTTGTCCTTGTACTGCATCTTTTAATCTAGTAGTCTGTCAACTTTGAAATGCAGGGTAATTTGCACAGTTGAAATGAGCGAGAATGTGCAAGCCTGCTGACATCAGGCTGGAGGCTGTAGGCTAGAGGATTGCTATCCCAAGGTTTAAACCTTTGTCCAGGCTATTGATTGTAAACTGTACTCTGTAGATTTGATTTTGCACCCCTACAGTCTACAGCCTACAGCCTAAAACACGCACATATAGGGCAAAAAAGACTCCACCCTATACTCTGCAAAACTTAGTTGACATAACACTAGGTAATGTTTAACTAAGCCTTGTACCGGACAAGCTGCTGAAAAAGTACGCTCTGTCAGCATTCAACTGTGCCGGTCACCAGTGATCGTCTCAAATTTATTTTGCAGACCCGGCCGGCTAAAGACAAATATCAAGACTTTAGCCCGGATTCACCATATAGAGATTGAAAGTGGTTTTCGAAACCGGCCTAACTTATTAAAATATAAGGAAAACCACGCATTCGTGAGGTGTTAATTTGTTCTGCTTCAACCAGTTTGGGGATTGCGAAGGAGCGCTTCTTCGCCCTGGCAATGTTCACAGTGCGAAGGTTGTCAGACACAGCAGGTATATAACATTTCAAATAGGGCGGGGCTCGGTAGCGAATGCGCAGCGAGAGGAGAGGAGGGAGGTGGCAGACAGCAAGAAGCTATTTGCAGAAATCCTGTTACGAATTGTTTCAACTTTGATATGGTGAATATCAGTTTACTTGAATACAACTCTACCAGATTCCCATAACACCTCTCTGAAATAATGTTCCACTTCACAAGGAGATTATGAGATGTTTAAAAAAACTATTATACCATCCTTCAGAATATCTTTGCTTGTAATTGCTTTGCTTTTAACAATTATTTCAGCTCTGATTTTATTGCCCAAAATTGGAACTGAGCAGGCCAGCAATGAAAATTATAAGTCGGAGGAGGATGTCAAGTATCCAATGGATCAGGATATGGAGAAAGAATTGTTAGATTATATCGCAAATAATTACCTGTCTCCGGAAGACTATGTTGTGAGTAAATTCAAGGATCATGATATCGTCTTTGTTGGCGAGTACCACCAGATAAAGCATGATGTAGAATTAATTTCGAGTCTGATCCCAATTTTGTATGAGAATGGTATATATAATTTAGGAATGGAGTTCGCCAATACAGAAGATCAAGGAATGATCGATAGTTTGATAAATGGCGAATTTTATAACGAATCAATCGCAAGAGAAATTGTCTTCCGAAACAATGTTTATAGGTGTTTTCAGGAATATGTCGATATTTTTAAAGTTGCATAGCAATTAAATAGCAGTCTGCCTGGCAATGTGAGGAAATTTAGAGTGTTCGGGTTGAATGCAGGAGCGGATTGGAGCCACATCAGGACACCCGAGGAACGCAATAATTGGTGGAAAATGAGGAAAGTATGGGCTCGAGGCGGTTATGACGAAGTAGCTCCCGACGAGATACTTAACCATTTCGTGTCCCGTGGTGAAAAGGCTCTCATTTACTCTGGTATACACCATGCTTTTACTAAATACAGACAACCAGTCTATAATATTGAGAAACATAAACTTACACGTTTAGTGAAAGATCGGGCAGGTAACATTGTATATGCTGCTATTGGAGATAAATCATTCACGATTTGTCTACACTATCCCTGGTATAGTCAGTATGGATATTCCGCACCGGAAGTTTGTCCTGTTGACGGTATGATCGATTCATTAATGATTCGAGTTGATCCCACACGCCGTCGGGTTGGGTTCGATACAAAAGGGACACCTTTTGGCAAGCTTGCCGACCATACGAGCTACTACAAGTACGGCTATAAAAATTTCACTCTTGCAGACTTCTGCGACGGTTACATTTATCAGAAACCTTATAGTGAATATGAAACAGTAACCTGGGTTGACGGGATGATCAACGATAAAAACCTGGACTACTTCAAGAAGCAATTATCCATTCCAGAGTTGAAGGTAGGGGAGTACGCAGACTATGACGCAAAATCTTTTAACGCATATTTTATCAGGAAGCTGGTGAAAAAAAAGCAATTTTTTGAGAGCCTAAATCAGTAGTGTTAAAATAAACCCTAAATATCAATAGGGATAATATGGAGGTTATTACAACAACGAAAGTGTCGCATATTTTTACGGAGGGCTTTCGTAAACAATTTAATAAAGGTTACGCCAATGTTCAGGACGCTGCGGGCTGCTAACTTCTTGATTAAGGGACCCCTGGTCCTATTGCTATTATTCTTTATCAATTGGTTTACCAATATGACAATGACTCCGGGGCTCTGGTGGGTCCAGTGGGCGGCTCTGGGAATAGGGATTGCCTGGTTGGTCAGCTTGTTTCGAGTAGTTAAAGGACTGATTATTGCCGGAGGGCTTGCCGCGCTATTCGCCTTTCTCAAAAAAAATAACCATTGACCAATTTCACCTTAAAACCACGTAAAACGAAAAGAAAGAAGAAAAAATTGAAAACCAGGGAAGAGCGAGTAAGAAACGCAGGCTTCTGGATCCGTCTGGCCGCTGCCTGGATCGATATCCTGATTATCTATCTGGGTCTGAGATTTGTCCTGCCGCTTTTCAGCAGTCTGCCGTTTGCGGTGTATGTGCCGTTCGAGCTGACTGCGGTAGTGTGTTTTCTGATTTATTCTGTACTGCTTATTGGTTGGCAAGGCCGGACTCTCGGAAAGGCGCTGTGCGGGCTGACTGTCCGGTCACGGGACAACCGGCCGGTCGGCTGTTGGAAAGCCTTCCTGCGGGAGGCTATCGGCAAGCCTGTCTCCGGAGCGTTCCTGTTCCTGGGATTTCTCTGGGCGGGGTTTTCCGGCACTAAGCGCGGCTGGCACGACTACCTGGCAGGTACAAAAGTGACCCGAAACCTGCAGCGAGGGAGAATCGCCAGTCTGGCATTTGCAGCCGTTCTCCTGGCGAGTTTGTTTCCGGTAGGGGAAAAAGTGTACGAAATGGCTTACCTTGGCTTGGAAATACAACGCATGACTCTTCCGCGAGATGTCAAAACGCCTTATGCTGACCGGGACCCTTCATCCCTGATCGAGGTTTCCTCAATGACTGAGGATGACAGGGCAGAATTCGCCCGCTGGCTCGATTCAAACGGGAAAGACCCCCTGGAATACGCGGTGGAAACTGCAGCCAGGCACCGGGTGACAATATTCGGCGATAACCACAAAAAAAAAGAGGAATTGCTCTTTTTCAGCCGGATATTACCGGCTTTGTATCACCGGGCCGGAGTCACCTGCGTAGCAGTGGAATTCTGCACAAGAGAGAACAATGGTGAAATCGAGCGCCTGGTGACCGCCCCGGAATATGACCGCGTGCTGGCCCTGGAGATCGCCCGGAAAATGGATTGGCCGGTCTGGGGTTACAAGGAATACTGGGATGTCTTCGAGACTGTCTGGAAGCTGAACAAAGGACTCGAGGCCGGCCAGCAAAAGCTGAGACTGGTTGGAATCGACACGCAGTGGGATGGAGCGTCTTTTTCTCTCATGGGTGCAGGAGACGATGGTCTGAGAAGTCCGCTATGGGAGAAGCTGAGAATTTTCAGAGCGCTGAATGATGTACTGCGCCTGGCCAGGCGGGATGAATTGATGGCCGGAAATATCGAGCGCGAGATTATCGGGAAAGGGGAACGGGGAATTGTCTGGGCGGGCCGCAACCATTCATTTATCAATTACAGGCAGCCGAAAGTTTATCAAGGGAAAGTGTCAGGAGAGTGGGGCCGCATGGGCTTTATTTTGCACCGGAAGTATGGAGATGACATATATCAAATAGTGCTTCATTCCGGGGATTCATCTCCGGCGGGATATTATAAAGACTATCATGGCCCGGAACCCGCGATGAATGCTTTTCTGGAAAGCGTCATGGAAAAGCGGGGAAATTCTCCCGTGGGTTTCGATGTGGACGGATCGCCTTTTGCAGCCTTGCGGGACAGCGGCTCGGATTACTACCACTTCCAGCCCGGGGTGAGCTTTGGCGATGTGGCAAGCGGCTATATCTTTCTCAAGCCGTATGAAGAGATGAAACCATCTGAGTGGCTTGAAGGATATATCTCTAAAAAAATGTTCCTGGAATACAAGCCTTTTTACGAAGCATTGGTACTAAGCAGGTTAAATAAAAAGGTCAGGTTCGATAATGCCGAGGAAGCTGACAAGTATTTCAGCGAGATGCAGGGATCTGAAAGATAGCTGATAGCGGCAGTGATTTATCCGGTCATTGCGGGTGTCCGCAGGACTGTTTTCCGCCCTGATAGCTGCGGCAAAAAAGGCTGCCGATCCTCATTCCCCTTGAGCCTGCCAGCACCTCGAGGTGTTCCTCCACGGCCAAGCTGATCGTGCCGCGCGACGTAGCTCAAGGATGAATATGAGGCTCGCTTCGCGCTGTTCCGGTCTATCGCTGTGTTAGGCTGCGACCCGTACACTAAGCTCCGGGAGCAACTCTATCAATTATGCGAGACGTAATTGCGCAACCGATGCACGGGCACATCCCCCACTTATGTCCGGAACAATACTTAGTTCCAGTGAAGTCAACCCGTCGAGATCGACGGTGTAGTCTTCAAATTCGCGGGTAGTACCTGAAGGGCTGAAGTTATACTGCTGACGCGCAATCTCCCGGTAAGACTGACCGCCGTCTGAGGACCACCGCAGCACGAACTCGTGCGTGCGCTCCTGCTCATCTTCGTGAAACACTAAACGAATACGCCTAATCCTCTGCGGCTTGTCAAACAGGAGGCGAACCGTCTGCTGCCCGGGTTGTTCCGCCCTCCAACCTGATCCGGCACTCGGTGTCAACGCCGACTCGATCGGGTGCGCAGCTTCCTCGGACGTAACTTCTACCTGCGCCAGGCATTCCAAGTCTAACCATTTTTGATCTGCGGCTGAAACACCTTGAGTGCCCTGCCTAATTATCCGCTTGCGCATGAGTCCACCTCTTATCGTTTTCTATCCCACGGAACACAGCAGCCTAATGTGCGGCTTGAGCCGCGGCGCGCCAGCATCTCGCCGCCAGCTCCAAGCCGGTGTTAGGCACTCAGCCTACTTAAGATCACGCCGGATCTTACCAAGATAGAGATCCACGTTTGAAGGGATGAGATCGTTCCCACGAACCCGAATGGGGCCGATGAGCACTCCTGCCTCAACATGTTCAACGGTACCGCAGGTCATTCTGTTGATGAACGCCTCAAAGTTCCTCTGATTCTCGAGGAGCTTTTTCTCGTTGGTCAACGCAGGATTAATCAGCTCGTGGACCACAAACACTGCCCGACCGGCCATCTGCTCGCCCGCGAACGCCAGTGTTCCCGCCACGCCGGTGAGAAGTTGATACCGAAGATCGCCGAACCGAGCGAAGCCTTCGCGCCAAGGCGGAAGAAGTGCAGCAGCGAGTTTCTGCGCACGCATCACCGCGTTCGATGGTTCTTCGAGTGCGATACGCTTGACGGCCGATCGAAGAGTTACTTGGACAAGTTCTCCAAACGGCTCGTCAGCCTTCGCTTCGACGCAAACGACGAAAGGTCCGAGGTCGTCTGCGGCAACTATGGCTAGATCTGAGTTTCGCGGCTCACCCGGCAAATTATCGAATGCCGTTCGGTGTTCGGGGAACACTTCTCGCAGCCTGAATTGGGGAAATGTGTTGCCACTTCGAAGCAGCACCTCGAGTTCCGGCGGTATCACAACGCCGTCGTCGGAACACCACGCCTTCGCAAGTTCCTTGGCGCTCCTCCCATTTTTCCAGTGGCGCGCGCCGACTTTTGGGGGCGCAGCCTCAAACCATTCCGCGACCGATCGGATGGCCCGAGTGTCCACACGAATGACGAATGGATCCACGAAGCCTCTCCTTCCTGGTGTGCCTAACAATAATTAGCTTGATCCGCATAACATGCGGAATTTTGGTTTTCTGACCGCATAACACGCCATTGGAGCGATTGCGAAAGGCGCGCTAAAGCCTTTATATTCCGTTGAGTTCGCTCCGTACATCAACTTATCGCGGTGTCTTTTACGGATCGGCATAAAACCCACTACGATGACCTCAAAGCCTATCAACCAGGCTGCGAACCCCCGCCTTTTCAGGTTCCATGCTTCCGCCGTTCATCAAGCGTTCCCTACCACGGTTCACTCTGCGTAATCATCGAGTAAGGTGGGTTTTTAGGACTTGAGCCATAGGTCCATTTCTTACGCGTCGATTTGTCACACCTGGCCCATCTAGAGGCACTGCGCTGCTTCTTCCAGGGTCAATCAGTTTGGCATGCCTTTCGATAATGTCGGTTAACTCATTTACCCTTTAATTATAGCGCCATTCGATATAAAAGCAAGTGTATATCCAAGTTTCAGCGGTAATTCCACAACTTTGAGACAATCGGCAATTTCGCGCCATTATCTATCACCGGGAGCGGATACCTGTCAAGCGACATCCGCTCCCTTTTGTTTGGGCGGTCAAGGAGGATTGAGAACCATGATACTGGAACGGCTCGGCATTTACGTTTGGAACGAGCGGGACGAAAACCTGCTCCTGGCCGGCATATTGACCGGCGACCCGCTGCTCCTTATCGGGACGCACGGCGCCGCAAAGACCCACCTGGCGACCAAGTTCGCCGGGGCGCTCACCTTGGCCGTGAACCGGGAGAGCCTCCAAATGGTGAAATTCCTGGTGGCTGCAGGTGTCGAGGTCAACTCCGTGAACAACTGGGGTGAAACCGCGCTGATGAACGCAGCAGGGCGGGACAACCCGGAAATAGTAAAGACATTGCTTGCCGCAGGCGCAACTGTGAACGTGGTCTCGAATTACGGCGGCACGGCCTTGATGAGGGCCGCGGAGAAAGGCAGGCTGGAAACAGTCAAATTACTCCTCGCCTCCGGAGGCTGACCTGGCTGTGTTCGACAGCAGTTGGGCGCTGCTGGTCCTGGACAAGACCATCTCTAAAAAAATAATCACTCCCGCTGACACTTTGTGGATCGCAGTGCACAGGGTCGTTCTCGATCCCGGCCCTTATATTTATGCCTTACGTATGAACATCCCGGGATATCGGGCCGTGGGCGGGAACAAGCTGCGGATTTTACCATATTTAAGGGATGAACTCGAGCTGAGCGGTGTCATCCTGGGCAGTCCTCCTGTCGAGGGCCAGCAAGTCCACCGGCGTATGGGTGTCGATATCCTGCCCAGGCCCTCGCTCGCTTTCAGGCCCGGGGAGACAATCACTGTCTATTTCGAGATCTACGGCCTGGGAAATGACCCGCAGGGCGGCCGATCTTACAGTGAAAGGGTCTCGGTGAGTCTGGTCAAGGGGCAGGAGGCCAAAGGGGGAGCTCTTAAAAAAATGTTCAGTCCGGGCAAAGAGCTTACAAAAAGCCTCCTCCTGACTTTTGACCGCCAGCCGCGTGAGGCGCAAGGCCCGGTGGCCGAACATTTCACTATCGACACCTCTTACCTCGTTGCCGGCAGCTACCGCCTGGTTATCCAGGTCGAGGACACGAGCACCGGCCAGAGGAGGCAAATCGGATGCTTCTTTGAGCTTGCCGCCGGAGAGTGAACTGGCTGCCTGGGGTGCACAAATGTCTGGGCGATTGTTCCAAGGCAGGCAGGTGATTTTTCTCCAATCGCCGTTTGACCCCTTTTTTACTGCACAATCTAAAGCAACACTTGCAGATTTCAGAGAGTATAATATATATTGTATTCTTTTTTTAGACGGCGATTCACTCTCCGGTAACTGATTTATGCACAATCTAGTAAAATTCAGCTATCTGCAGGTTTTAACGCGCCGGTTGCCGTTGCCAGGACTGATAACCATCCTGATTCTGGCAGCGGGTTTTGGCTCTCTCGAGGGCCGGGATGAAACTGCGCAAACATACTATAAAGAAGCCCAGGCGAGGATTGCAGATGGTGATTCAGCCAAAGCGCTCCATTTGTTGGACAAGGCGCTGGAACTCGACACTCAGCATGGGCCTTCCCTGATCGAGCGCGGGACTCTCAAACTGTATTCCGATGACCTGGAGTCCGCCCGGAAAGATTTCGAACGGGCGCTTAGATCTGAATCAGCCAGAACAAAGAGCCAGGCCCATATCGGCCTGGGGGACACCTATCGCTGGACGCTCACCCGTTACCAGGATGCGATAGGCGAATACCAACAGGCTCTTGAGCTCGATTCGGTCAACTGCAAAGCTCTGTACTACCTGGCCCAGAGCTGGTTCGCCCTGGGAGAGACCGAGGGTTACAGGAAGGCGTCCGAAACCCTGGCCAGGCTTATCTGCCTGGACCCTGGCTACCGCGACGCTTACAGCTTGTGGCGGGATAAACTCCGCGACCATCCAAAAGATGAGCTGCTAATGGTAAGCCGCTGCATCGAGGATTATCTGGCCCGTCATCCGGAGAAAAACACTTTGTGGCTCGATCTGGCCCGGGACCGCTTTGATCTCGGCGAGGTAGACCGGGCCCTGGAAGCCCTTGATAGCCTTAAAAAAAACAGTCCCGGATACAAAAGCCCGGAACGTCTTCTGCTGGAGGCCCGCTGCTTGCTGGATTCAGGAGATACCCTTGGATTCGAGACCTGTTATGCCGGGGCGCTGAAAGAGGCTGAGAAATCCGGCGGGTTTGGAAGGCTTTTTATGGAAGCGCGGCCCATTTTCAGCCCTGAGGAGAAAGAAAGATGGGACAGCCGGAAAAGCCCGGCCGACCGGGCCGCTTTATTCCGCAAATTCTGGATCAGCCGGGACCCGGATCCGACCACTTTCCACAATGAGAGGCTCGTGGTCCACTATCTGCGCCTGCGGGAAGCTGAAAAAAGTTATTCCCAGCTCTCGCCTTACATCCGCTTCCAGAATACCCTGAACTACTTCCGGCTGCTGCGAACCGATTTAATGCCCCAGACCTTCGATCCTTACATTTACTGGAGCCCTTACCGCGAGCTGGCCCTGGACCAGCGTGGTTTATTATTCATTCGCCACGGCCCGCCGAGCCAGATAAAACGCTTGGACCCGGATGAGGTGCTCAACACGAACGAGACCTGGTTCTATGGCTCGCGATTTTTTATTTTCCATCGCTCCGGCGGAACAGGTGATTTCTTCTATGTTCCGGTGTCCCGGGAGGGAGCAGGCAATATCAACCTGGCCATGGAAACAGAGACCTTCCGCGATCCGCTCCCCCCTTATGTCCAGGAATACTACGCGGCTGAATTCCTCAGGCAGGACGGCCGGCTGGAACTGGAATTTTATCAATCCGTACCAGCCGCAGCAGTTACAGGTCAAGAACCTGGCCCTATGGCGACCCTCGCCATTTTTGACACTACCTGGGTTGAACTGGCCCGCGACTCGACCGCCTTAAAAAGTGTCTGGACCGGTACTGACAGTCTCTGGCTGGCAGTGAACAGGGCTGTCGTAAATCCCGGGCACTGCTTTTATGCCCTAAGCATGGATCTCCCGGGGTACCGGGCGGTGATCAGAAAAAAGCTGGAGCTGAAAGCATACCGCAATGACGAACTCGATTTAAGCGGCATCATCCTGGGCAATCCTGTTTCTGGCGCAGAGGAGGTGATTCACCAGCGGAAAGGAGTGGAAATCCTGCCCAGGCCGTCGCTCGTTTTCCGGCCAGGCGAGCCGGTGATGGTTTATTTTGAGATTTACGGCCTGAAAAAAAACACTCAGGGAAATCGCTCTTTCCGCGAGAGTATCAGGATAATCGAGGTTGAAGACAAGTCGGACCCCACGGCGAGTATCATTGACGGGCCGAGTAAGTCCGGCAAAGAGGCGCCGAAAATTCTATCCTTGACATTCGACCGGGACCTGCTGGAGACCAACGGACCGGTGACCGAACATTTCGAGATCAATACCTCAGAGCTTGTCCCGGGCTTTTACCGCCTGGTGCTCGAGGTGCTCGACAATAGCAACGACCTGAAAAAAAATGTCACCTGGTACTTTGATCTTTCCGACTGAGAGTGACATTAGCTGCGTATCTGAGGGAACTGTCCGCCAAAGCTTCCAAATCCGGTCAAACAGGCTGTTTGACCGGATCGTCTGTCTGACTTTTTAGAACATTATCTCGAGCAGCCCCGGTTATTTTCACACGCTAAATTTATGTCGATATTTCATGAGGCGGCGGTCTACACGCCAGGGCAGGCTGATGTGAAATCTCCCCTGACCCCTCTTTGGAAAAGGGGGGAAATAAGCCTCTCCCTTTGGCAAAGGGGGACCCCAGGGGGATTTAATAATCTGTTCCCGGTTTAATAAAAAGCGCTATTTCTTTAGTCAAATTAGTATAATACGCTGGCTGGCTATACCTGCTCTTTTGGCCGTTTTGCTGCTTGGGGCTGGTTTCGGGTCTCTCGAAGGTGGAGAGGAAACTGCCCGGACCTGTGACAGTGAAGTCTTGTCCAGGCTCGCGAAAGGCGATTCGGCCGGGGCTCTCCGCCTGCTTGACCGGGTCCTGGAGCTTGACCCGGATCACGGCCTTTCGCTGATCGAGCGGGGCAGGCTTAACCTGAATTCCGGGAACCTCGAGCAGGCCCGGAGCGATTTTAACCGGGCGCTTTTTTCAGAATCGAATGAAATAAAGCTCCAGGCCCGTATCGGCCTGGGCGATACATTCCGCCGGATGCCCAGCCGCAATATCAACGCCGTTATCGAATACCGTCTGGCTCTCAAAATCGACCCGGCGAGCCATGAAGCCCTCTACGCCCTGGCCCAGACCGGTTTCGCCCTGGCAGAGACCGGCGGGTACTGGTTGGCCTCGGAAACACTGTCTGAGCTTATCTGCCTGGACCCCGGGTACCGTGACGCCTACACTCTATGGCGGGAGAAAATCCGCGATCACACAGCGGATGAACTGCACACAGTGGGCCGCTGCCTCGAGGATTATCTGGCCGGCCATCCTGAGAAAAGCGCCTGGTGGCTCGATCTGGCCCAGGATCGCTTCCACCTGGGCGAGGTGGAAAGAGCCCTCGAGGCGCTGGACAAGCTAAAAAAAGCCGACCCGAGGTATAAAGGCTCCGAGCGCCTGCTGCTTGAGGCGCGCTGCCTGCTCGATTCAGGCGACACCCTCGGATTTGAAACCAGCTATGCTTCTGCGCTCAAAGAGGCGGAAAAGTACGGGGGGTTCACCAGGCTTTCCCTGGATGTGCAGCCCATTTTCACCCCGCAGGAGAGAGAAAAATGGAACGGTCTCAAGAGTCCGACCGTGTGCGCGGCTTTGTTCCGCGAGTTCTGGAAGCGCCGGGACCCGGACCCGATCTCTTTCCATAACGAGAGGCTGGTGATCCATTACTTGCGGCTTCGCGAAGCCGAAACTTACTATTCCCAGCTTTTCCCGCACAGCCGCTTCCAGACTTCCCCGAACTACTTCCGCCTGCTTTCGCCCAGCTCAACTGCCGGCGACTACGACCCGGAGATTTTCTGGAGCCTCAACCGCTTTTTTAACCTGGACCAGCGCGGTTTTTTGTTCCTGCGCCACGGCCCGCCGGACTGGATATCCCGGCCCGACATAGATAAAGCGAAAAATCCGATGGAGACCTGGTACTACGGCTCAGCTTTCTTCACTTTCGAGAGACCCTTCGGAGCCGGCGATTTTCTCTTTGTCCCGGTGTTCCTCGAGGGAGCCGGCAATATCAAAAAGGCAATGGAAACCGAGTCTTTCGCTGATCCCCTGCCCGCTTTCAGCCAGGACTTTTATGGAGCCGATTTCCAGGGCCCGGGTGGACAGCTGGAGGTGGAGTTCTACCAGTCAGTCCCGTTTGAGGCCGCTCCCCAGGAGATACCTCTCAAGGCCGCCGCAGGCATCTACGACAGCACCTGGCTCGAGGTGGCGCTCGATACCAGCAGCTCAAAAATTGTCTGGAGCGGTACAGACAGTCTCTGGATCGCAGTGAACAGGGTCGTGGTAAAGCCAGGCCGCTTTTATTATGCAGTCCGCATGGATATTCCGGGACAGCGGGCTGTAAGCCGGAAGAGTCTGGCGCTCAAGGCATACTCTGATGACAAGCTCGATCTGAGCGGCGTCATCCTGGGCATTCCCCCGGCTCCAGGCCAGCAGGTCCACCGGCGCGGTGGCGTAGACCTCCTGCCCAGGCCCTCGCTCACTTTCAGACCCGGAGAGACAATCACTGTCTATTTCGAGGTCTACGGCTTGAAAAAAGGCCGGGATGGAGAGCGTAGTTTCCGCGAGCGTGTCACAGTGAGCGTGGTGGAGGACATATCAGAGAAGGTCTCGTACGTTTTCGACCTTCTTAAATGGTGGGGCAAAAAGCAGCCGAAAAGTCTTACCCTGACCTTTGAGCGCCAGCCTGATGAAATCTCAGGCCCGGTGGCCGAACATTTCGAGATCGACACCTCAGAGCTCGCTCCAGGCAATTACCGCCTTCTGCTCGAGGTCCAGGACAACAGCAGTGGGGACAAAAGAGAAGTCACCTGGTTTTTTGATCTCGAAGCCGCTGAATAGAACCTGTAGTCAATCAAGCGATCGCGTTCCCTCTGCGATGATTGACGAGATATGAGGATAACCGAAATTTTAAATCCACTCAAACCAGTTGGAGCAAAGCGATGACTGACACAGCCATCCGCACTGAGAACCTGACTCGCGATTTCAATGGGTTAAGGGCTGTTGACTCACTCTGCCTCGAGGTGCCGAGGGGAACGATTTTCGGCTTTATCGGCCCCAACGGGGCAGGCAAGACCACGACAATCCGCCTGCTTCTGGGACTTCTCGAACCGAGTGCCGGAAAGGCGGAGGTGCTGGGCCTGGACAACATGTCCCAGGGCCACCTGGTGCGTGCGCAATGCGGGGCGCTCCTTGAAAACCCCGGCCTGTACGAAAGGCTCTCTGCCGAGGAAAATCTCGAGTTCTACGGCAGGATCTACAGGCTGTCAAAAGCCGACTGTCTTGAGCGCACCGAGGAGCTGCTCTCCCATCTCGGGCTCTGGGAGCGGCGCAGAGAAAAAGTGGGAGCCTGGAGCCGGGGAATGAAACAGAAGCTGGCCGTAGCCAGAGTGCTCATTCACCGGCCGCCGCTCGTTTTTCTCGATGAGCCCACTGCAGGACTCGATCCGGTGGCCGCGGCGGCCCTGCGCCGGGACCTGGATGCCCTGGTGGCCTATGAGGGGGTAACAGTGTTCCTTACCACGCATAACCTTGCAGAGGCGGAAAAGCTCTGCGACCGGGTAGGGGTGATTAACCGGGGCAAGCTGATTGCCGAGGGCCCTCCGAATGAGCTCCGAGCCGGAAGCCCAGGCACTGCAGTCGAGGTTCGGGGAGAGGGATTCACCGGAGAGATTATCAAATCCCTCGAAACCCGGCCTGAGATATCAGACATAGAGCTGCAGAGCGGCGTTCTCTGTATCAGACTGAGGGCCGAAGCCCGCATGGCCCCCCTGGTCAGGCTGCTAGTCAACTCCGGGGCGGAGGTGGAAGAGGTGCGGAAAACGCAGGCCTCCCTGGAGGAGGTCTTTCTGAAGCTTATTGAAGAGGAGGAGAAATGATTGCTGACATATTGACTGTAATCTGGAAAGAGCTGATCGAAATCCGCCACCTCCACGGAACCTCCCGCGCTGGAATCCTAGTGTTCCTCGTTCCGGTAGGAATGTTCGGCGTTTTCTTCCCCGTGAAAATGGGCCCGGTCTGGGTAAATTCTCCGATGGCCCTGATATTTTGCACCATGATGCCTTTTTTCATGGTAATTGCATTTATCGCTGACTCTTTCGCCGGGGAGCGGGAGCGCAAGACTCTTGAGACACTGCTGGCCAGCCGCTTGCCGGACAGGGCAATCCTGTTCGGAAAGATCTTTTCGGGCCTGGGATTTTCCTGGGGGGTGGCGCTTTTTATCCTGGTTCTGGGGCTGGTTTCGGTAAACCTGGTCCACGCCCGGGAAAAAGGATTGCTCCTTTATTCGCCGACTGTTTTCCTGGGCAGTGTCGCGCTCAGCTTCTTGGGGGCCTTGTTAGCCAGCGGAGCAGGAGTATTGGTATCCCTGCGCGCCTCCACTGTCCGTCAGGCCCAGCAGAACCTAAGCATCGTGGTAATGCTGCTGATATTCTTACCCAGTTTCGGCATCCCCATGCTGCCTGCCGGGTGGAGGGACAGCCTTTTTCGAATTTTTAAGGGGTTCGATCTGACCTGGATAATAATGGCTGTGGCCGCTGTTTTTCTCATCGCCGACATTCTGCTTGTCGCGGCAGCGGCTGCGCGCTTCAAAAGAGCCCGTCTGATTCTCGATTAGAGCAGTGCCTGAAAACAATCTCGGATTAAAAAGACATTTTTGTCTGGTTCCAGCCACCGCAGGGACTCCGAGTGCCGTGTCCCTGCTTGATAATATCCCTAGCGGAAAATTATCATGGCATACGCTCCTGACCCTGCCGCCTGTCACAAAAGCTTGATCAATGTCAGGGCGCCCAGGAAAAGGGTCGTGTAGCCGATGGCATGACGGAGGGTCTGGCCGTGCAGAACCTTGACAGTCAAAGTCGCGACGGGTGTGGAGAGAAACGCGCCCACTGTCAGGGATACGGCCAGCATCCAGTCCAGAGCTCCGCCTGCAAACTGGTACAGGATCACCCCGACCAGACAAACAATGCCCTCTGTCAGGGATGTTATCCCAATCGCGTTTTTCTCCGGCACTCCGGAAAGTATTTGCCCCCCGGTGACCAGCGGGCCGTATCCCCCGCCGGAAAATCCCTTGTTGAAAGCCGCCAGGGTTCCCAGGGCAACGATTTTACGCCAAGAAAACCGGCTCGAGAAAAATCTGCCCAATAGTATTAAAATACCCATCGACAAAATCATCACGCCGATATAAAGCTTGACTATCCTCTGGGGGAGGCTGACTGCCAGGACTACGGCGCCGAGAGTGCCCAGTATCGAGCAAGACAATAAGGCCAGCATGATTTTGCGGGCTCTCGTTTTCCGGCCAAGGTCCACATTGCCCAGTCTGTGATGGAGCAGGCCGGCGGAGATTCCTGAAACGAACTCGGAAAAAAGGATGGCAGGCACTACTTTGAGCGGACTGTACCCTGCGATGATCAGTACCGGTGTCAGAATCGTGCCGTACCCCATACCCATGGAGGAATCGATATATTCGGCAAAGAATGAGATGGCGGAGAGAATTATAAACAGAACCCAATAATCCATTAGCTGGATCTGCGGAGTGAATTCCTTATAGAAGGAGACCATTAACAGACATGCGGCCATTATAATTATGCACACAGCCCAGATAATTTTAAGCATCCGCGGAATACTCATATTCTGTTTCCCCTTCAAAATAATAGAGCTATAATTACCTTTTATCATATATTATTAATAGGAATTAAAAAGTTAAAAAATATTCCGTAATCTAAGGGATCCGAAGCCCTTTTGATCAGCCTAATGAATTAAAGCTGATGTGACTCCAGAAACAGAGCCATTTAAAAAGGGAGAGCAGATTATTTATTCCACCTTTTTAACCAGTTTCGCATCAGCCGCCATTTCAGACAATGTCTCGCGGTCGAGAACCGCGGAGATATTGTCGCGAACTCTCATCATCAATCTTCTCAACCAGCATGTCTCGTACGGATAGGGGCAATCGCTGCAGCGGTGCGGAGCCGTGCGGCTAGCGCACGGTATCGGCGCCAGAGGCCCCTCGACAGCGCGCAGGATGTCGCCGAGAGTCATCTGTTCCGGAGGCACTCTCAGGAAATAGCCGCCCTGCTTCCCACGCTCACTGATCAGGAACCCTCTTTTACGCAGTGTCGAGAGTATCTGCTCCAGGTATTTTGCAGGTACACCCTCGATTTTGGCTAAATAAGCGACTGACAGCGGTTTCTTGCCGTAGCTTTCGGCCAGGTGACGGAGCGCCCTGAGGGCGTAAACGCCTTTCTTGGATAGTTTCATAATTCCCTAATTCCTATTCTATATGTGGTATATTGGTTAATTCTATCTATAATATTCGGCTCTGTCAAGTAATTGTTAAGGAAAAAATCAATACGCGGAAAACTAAAAGCGCTTTTACCTCAGTCTTTTAACCGGGATTATTCGCAAATTTGCCGGATGATTTGCTTAAGATATTGTTGGGTTTCACGTTAACTGAATCTCTTTTAAAATCCCCCCTGGCCCCCCTTTAGTAATGGGGGGAAGCCGCCCTCCCCCTTTGAAAAAGGGGGATCGAGGGGGATTTGGAAGAAAATACTCCCCAAGCGGAATTTTATGACTTATTTTCGACAGTTTGAAAATGCAAGTATTTGTAATAAAGGAAGTTAAAGGGCGCAATGACCCCTTGTGGCACTACATATTTCTTGTTCAGCAAGGCTTGGCTGAGGTGGCTTTGTAAGTCGCGTGACCTTGTTAGGTGGTTGGACGCCAGCAGCCTGGAAGGCTATATGCGCCGCTCCTTGGAAGTCAGTTCTCACCAGCCAGCCCTCGCCGTCCAGATTGATTCTTACTGCTTGGAGCTGTTTCAAGTCATGCATAAGCTCTGGCCAGGAAACATCACTGCATTTTTCTTCCATTCTCCGTTGCAGGTCTATCTCCAAGCGCAGGGCCAGGAAACTAGCCATGATATGTCCGATGCGGTTTTGATCCAGATGATGATACAAGGGCTTGACTTCAAGCGTGGATTTTTCTTCGCGAAAGATACGCTCGACTCTCCACAACCCTTTGTAGGTTTTGGCGATCTCGGCAGCCGGGAGATTCAGGTTGGTTCGCAAGACGAAAATCCCATCAAACAGCGCCTCAGCCCGGATCGCCTCCTCATCGAGGATCCACGCACCCCCGGGACGGCCTTTGAGGAAGCGCCGGAATCCCAGGTTGCTTACCAGGTTTTTTGCCCCACCCGATTTCAACTTCTCTTGAAGATGCACGATCATCTTTTCGCGTGCTGCCGCATCCCTGCGTGCTTCTTCTTCATTTCGACAGACTATGTAACGCCTATCGCCAACCCGAACCTCGGCAACCTTCAAGTTGGCCTCAACTTCCTGATAATGATCAATGCGCACCAGAACCTCTTCACGCACCTCTTTCTGTCTGCGCATCCTCACTCCCAGGATGTAATCCAAAGGCGTATCAGGATCACTGGTGAGAAACTCGATGGTCTTTTGGCCCATCATTCCGCGGTCTGCAACCACGCTGACTCGGCCAATCCGGAAGCGCCGACGCAAGGTCTCCACAGTCTGAACAAAAGCCGCCTTGTCTGCCGTATTGCCTGGAAAACACTCCCAAGCCACCGGCCAGCCGCGCCTGTCCACAGCCACGCAGAGCACCAGTTGCGGCAGGTCAGGCCGCCAGTCGCGCGAGTAACCCCGCCTGGTCCACTGTGTCTCCTCATCTCGATAAACAAAAATCGAAGTGGTGTCCAGAAACACCAGATCAAGCTCCTGGGTGAACAAATCGCGATCCCGATAAAACAACTCCTGCTCCAAATCTTCCTTTACCTCAGCCAGCCAAGACACGCTTCGGTACAGGTGCTGCAAAGCGATTCCCTCAAACCAGGCAGACTCCACGCTTGTCAGCCAATGCGATCCTCGAAGGTCGGAACCCGGTTCGCACAAGCGCTGCAAGGCCAGGGCAAACGCCACTTGTCCGGGATCAAAATTGAAACGCCGGTTTTCTGCCAAACGGCCAAGAATTTCCGGCAACCCCTGTTTTTCCCACAAGCGGCTGAAAACCAAGGCCGGACCCCACAACCGCGATTGACAAGAGCTGATCTCAGGCGAACGGCTGGCTTCAACTACCTTAACCTGGTCGCAAAAGCGGCTCAGCGAATCGATTACTCCAGCCAAAGTCTTAGAGTCTTGCAACTTATCGGCTCGGCCAAGAGTGGCAATCACCCGCTGTCGAACTCGTCCACTTTGACGGTAGGATTCGACAATCTGGAGGTATTTTCGGGCGTTAGGTCCCGTACCATTACTTTTAACGCGTGCAAACATATGTTAATAATAAATGTCTGCAAGCTTTTTGTCAAGAATAAATATTGTCTAAAATAGCTACCTGTGGCACTACATTTATTGGCGAAATCATAAAATCTAAAAGTTATCTCATTTAATTTCAATAACTTACAAATTGAAGACCTCAAAAATGAAGCCCAAACTGTCGAAAATAAGTATGAATAATCCGGATTAACAGCCTATGGCCCGGACCACAATCGGGTGAGATTTGATTTTATCTCGCCTTCGTAGCGGGCCGGCACCTCGAGGCCTGCCCCTGAAATAAACATTTTCCCTTCTTTCTGAATAATCCCGGCCAAACATATTGCCTGATAAACCCTCGGGTTTTATTGTTGTCTTAATAAAACGGCTGTTGTGGTTTCAAAGACTCATACCTGAAAACATGGGAAAAACAATGTACAGAATCAGCGCGAACCTTGTTGCCGGAATCTTTCTGCTCTTAAGATTCACCCTGCCTGTCTCGACCGCTTACTGTTTCAGCCCCGGGGAGCGCGATAGCGCCGCTCAGAAAAATATCCGCTTCCTCGCCATAGCCGACACCCATATCGCCGCCGACAGCGACCTTTTGCGCTTCCGGGCTTTCCTCAACACAGTCAAGGACCGGAATGTCGGGTTTGTAATTATTCTCGGGGACCTGGCGGCTCACGCTCCCGAGTACCTCGAGCCGATAAAAGAGATCGCCGGGCGCGCCGGGCTGCCTGTGTATATGCTGCCCGGAAACCACGATGACAACTACGCACGCAACCCTGAATGGTGGAGCTCGGTTTTCGGCCCGATGAACTACAGTTTCGAGCACAGGGGTTTTCATTTTATCATGAACTGGAGCCAGGATACAGTGGCCAGCCTGTGCTGGCTGCGCGCCTGTCTTGACTCCATCCCCAGCGGGGAGCCCATAGTGTTCTGCCAGCACTTTTATCCGCGAGCTTCCGCCGCCCCTGAAGGCGGCCCCTGGCCCCTGCTCCAGGCACGCGCGGATGACCTGATACTTGCTTTGAGCGGCCACGCCCACAGCCGCTTCACGGACACTGTGGGGACTATACGCTCTGAAACTCTCGCCAACTGCTACATGGACACTACCGGGAGCGGCTTTTTCTACGAGATCGCCTTGAGCGCTGACAGAAATATCATCCTCCAGGAGTTTCCGCTCAGCTCGCTCAGTATGGTTTCCCCGCCGGATGATCCGCCTATAGTGGCCCTGGATCAAGACAGCGGGTATTTTGTTTTTGAGGATCGCCTTGAATTGAGCGGAATGGCGGATGACGACGGCACAGTGGAAAGTGTCGAGTGGCGGCTCGATGACAATCCCTGGAGGCCTGCCCGGGGCACCGTGCGCTGGCAGGTGAGCCTGTCCGCTGACGAGACAATCCCCGGACACCACCTGCTCCAGGTGAGGGCCCGCGATAATCTGGGCCAGGCCACCGCCGGCTTCGCCCGCGCTGTTCTTTATGTCCCCGAAAAAGAGCCCCCTTCCGGCACAGTGGTTCTCAGGCAGGGACTCGATGGTTACGAAGGCTGCCGGGATGTCACCGTGCGGGGCCACAACCCCCAGTCTCGCGCCGAGGGACAGGACCTTGAGTGCTGGATCTACGGGCCCCAGGGGCGCGATGAGTTCTCGGAATTCTATATCGCTTTCGACCTTTCCGGTCTTGAAAAGAGTTACAGGACTGAGTCCAGGGTCAAAAATATAAAACTCATCCTCTATTGCAGCAGGCAGAACAGGCTCTCTCCGGAGGAGGGGGACGATCTCTACCGGGTGGGGATTGTCGGCGGGCCCTGGTCTGAGGAGATGAATTACGACGAGCGCCCGCGCATACCCGGCTGGCACCCGGGCCGGGACCAAGGGCCGGCAGCTCTTCTTGAGGGCGAATGGCCCGTGCCCGATCCCCGCCAGGAGATCCGTCCCGAGGTTCCTCTGACGCTTGACTTGACACCTTTTGTCAAGTATTTTGAGCAGTGGATCAGGAACCCGGACGCTAACCATGGATGGGTGGTCTCACCGGTTTTCGAGCGTTATAATATCTCATTCCGCTCGAGCGAATATATTATACCCACCATGCGGCCGCGGCTCGAGATTACTTTTGAATAAAAGGTGGAGGCCAATGACTTTCCTTCTGCTTCCAGGATCTGGATCAGCCGGGAGGTTATTCAAACGATATTTATTACTTCCAGCAATCAAGAAATGATTTGCCACACTTTGACGGAGACAATAAAAATGTTCAAATATGCCGAATTCAACAATTATGGGTTGAGACTGCCATTTGATGAAAAAGTTATCGGGCTTGCCGGAAAGGCGGTTCCCGGGGCCTGGCTCACAGACATCCGGGCCCAGGCCTTGCGGCTGAGTCCCGGGCAGAGAGCGGCCATGTTGAAAAAGCCTTTTGCGCCCTGTTATTCAGCGGGAATCTGGTTTTTCGGCGAGGGCTCCTCCCGCTTTCACGGTTCCTATAAAGACCGCATGGAAATCGAGAGAAGGCTCCAAATAGCCGCTGAGCTTGCCCCATACGGCCTTAAGGCATTGGAGGCGCACGAGCCCTGGGAGATCAACGAGGGCAACCTGCACCTGTTCGATAAGCTGCGCCGGGAGACAGGGATCGTTATTTCCCAGGTGGCCGGGATCGGCGGCGATTTCCGCCAGGTGGACGCCCAGTTCGGAACCACCTCGAGCCCGATCAAGGAGGTGAGAGACAAGTATGCAGCCCACACTGTGGAGCAGCTCAAACTCACCAGGCGGGTCACTGAAGCGCAAGGCTATCCCGCAATTGCCGTGTGCTGGCCCGGAATCGATGGCTACACCTATTCCCTGGGAACGGACTTCTACGACATGTGGGACAGGTTCGAAGCCGCATTGGCCGAGGCCATGGACGAGGTGCCAGGTGTGCGGGTGGTAATCGAGCCGAAACCCTACGAGCCGGCGATCAACAATATCTGGCGCAACACGGCAGACGGCCTGACCATGGCCCGCAATGTGGAGGCCCGCCTGTCGAATCCCCTGAACCTCAGGCTTATCCAGGAGGGGCACTGCCTGGTGGGTCTGAATCCGGAAATCGGCCATGTAAGAATGGGTTTCGAGGATGTGGCGTTCTCATACAGCGCCGTAATGCGCGAGGCCCGCCTGGCCCACACCCACTGGAACGCCCAGCCGCTGGGGAATTTCGATCAGGACCTGAACTGCGGCGTGGTGGCCCCCGAGACCCTGGAGGCGCTGTCCTTTGTCTTGCGCCTGTACGGTTACAGCGGGTTTTACGGTCTCGATATAAATCCGGAGAAAATGCCGGTAGAGGCGGCGCTGGCCAAATGCTTCAACGCTATCGAGCTTGCAAATGGCGTTGTGGACAATATCGACCCGGAGGAAATCCTCGAGGCTTACCACAACCCGCACGTAGAGAGAGGGAAAATCGAGGACATCATTACCCGGGCCAGAGCCAGGGGCATAGACAGCTCCAGGCTCATTCCGAGGGCGGTAGTTTCCGGCTTTGAAAAAAAGCCGATGCCCTTTTAATCCATTCAGAACCAGTCCAAAGTCAAAGGGGAAGCCCCATGGCAGGACTTGCTCTTGGACTCGACTCATCCACTCAAAGCCTGACCGCCCTGGCGGTTGATATCGACAAGAGAGAGACTGTCTGCCAAAAATCCCTCGATTACCGCTCAGAACCGGAATTTCGCGGCTTCGGGATCAATGAGGACTATCTCCTGCCGCCGGGCGAGGAGGGTGAGGCGAATCAGCCCCCGGAGATGTATTTCGCTTCACTCGATGCCGTATTCGCGCACCTGGCCCGGGAATTCCCGAGTCTCGGCCTGCGGATGAAAGACATAGCAGTAATCAACACCTCGGGTCAGCAGCACGGGCACGTGCTGTTAAACTCCCGGGCCGCGGAATGTTTCGAAAGCCTCTGGACACCGCTGCCTGGCAAAGACCTGGCCGGGATATTGAAACACGGGCTGGCTGTGCCTTTTGCCCGGATCTGGAGGACATCGAACACCGCGCGGGAAGCTACTCTCTTCAGGCAGGCAGTCGGCGGAAAAGAGGCGCTGATCGAGCTGAGCGGCTCTGATGCCCCTTTGCGGTTCAGCGCTTTCGGCATCCGGAAAACCGGCCTCGATTATCCTGACAATTACAGGAATACCGCTGTTATCCATCAGATCAGCTCCCTGGTTCCCGCCGTGCTGACTGGAAACCTCCGCATCCCGCTCGATTACGGCAACGCCTGCGGCACCTCGCTCATGGACTACCGCCGGAAAGCCTGGTCTGACAAGCTCATCCAGGCTGCGGCCGAGGGTCTGCCCGGAGGGGCGAAAGCCCTGGCCGCGAAACTGCCCTCTTTAAGCTCAGGCCTGACAATTGTGGGCCGGATCGCAAATTATTTTGTGGAGCGCTACGGTCTCGATCCCTCCTGCGCCGTGGCTATCGGCTCCGGGGACAACCCCCAGACCAAGGTGCTGGTGCAGGGCTCGCTGCTGAGCCTGGGTACGAGCTTTGTGATCATGGTGGAAACGGACGGCAGGACATTCGATATGCGCGGCTACGCCAATGCCATGTACGATGCTCTCGACCGTCCTTTCAGTTTCGGCTGCCGGACCAATGGCGCCCTGAGATGGGACAACGTGCGCGCCGGATACGGCTTTGCCAAAAGCGATTACGCCCCAGGCGAGGCGGCGCTCGGTGAGACTCCTCCCGGAAACAGCGGGCGTCTCTTTCTCTGGCACGCTGAAACTGAATCTTTTCCGGTCTCGGGCCGCCTCGGCCCCCTGAGAGCAGGCTACGATAATCAAGACTTCGCCGCTGATTATGCCGGGATTATCGAATCAACCCTGGCCTCTGTCTATTATCATTCACAGCATTTCATGGCTCCCGGCGAGGTGCTTTATGTCTCGGGCGGCTCGACCGGAAGCAGGGAGATTATGCGCCGGGTGGCCGCGATCTGGAAAAGGACAGTGATACCTGTAGAAGCGGGCGGGGCTGCCTTGGGGGCTGCAGTCTCAGGCGCCTGCGCCCTGCTGCTCTCCCAGGGGGTAAAACTCGATCCGGGCGCATTCTGCGCCTCTTTTCTCAAGCAGCGGGAGTCGATCAAGCCGAAAAGGGAGGACATCGAGGCGTATCATGGAAAGGGCGGGTATCTGGCGCGGTTCAAAGCTGTGGAGGAGAAGCTGCTGGCTGGTAGTGATTAGAAATAAAGCGTAGCTGGCCTCATGACAAATGTTTTTCCAACTTTTAACATAATTTCCTCAGGCCGAGACCAGATATTTCTCAATTTTTTCCCGCAGGGTGCTAAAAATCCAGGCTCTTTTGTTGTCATCCTGTTCGAGCAGGGTCAGGCGGAAACCGGGAAGAGTGCTCGTGAACCCGGTCATGGGCACCAGGCAAATGCCTGTGGCAGCAAGCAGATATAGAACGAGCCGCTTATCGGGCGATACGCCGCCGGCAAGAATTTCATCGAGGATCGCCTTTGCGCCTGCATTCTCCACAGGCAGGCTCTGACATTCATTGAGCATCCCCTCTTTAAAAATCACCGAGGCGTAAAATGCCCCGTCAGGCTTCACGGCATATACGCCTTCCAGCCCCTCGAAAGCCTGCTCGAACTCGAGCGCGCGCCCGGCGTAAGCTGCGCAGCGCCTTTTCAGGTGCTCATCGTAGCGCGGGTCTGCATATACCAGCGGAATGGTCAACTGCGGCTGGGTAGTGGCGCAGACCTCGATCATCTTGGCATCGAAAAGGCTGCGCACATAGCTCTTGAACTCCGGGTCCGAGCTCTCGTTGTAGACTTCCATCCAGCCGCAGCGTCCGCCCGGCCAGGGATACTCCTTGCTGATACCCTTAAGCGAGATCCCGGGCACATCCCCGATCACATCGGCAAGCAGGGTGACTCGCTTGCCATTGTAAGCCAGACGGTTGTAGATCTCATCGGCGATCACGAAAAGCCCGTATCTGGCGGCTATCTCAACCACCTCCTGCACCAGCTCTCCAGGCCAGACAAGGCCTGTCGGGTTGTCCGGATTGATAAGCAGGACGCCTGCTATTTCATCATTCCTGGCCACCAGGGTGCGGATTTCCTCAGGATCTGGCAGCCAGCCGTTTGCCGGATCCAGGTGGTAGAGAAACGGGTCCTTCCTGACATGGAAAGACTCGTGGCTGGCATGAATGGAATACGAGGGCGAGGGGATCAGGACACGCGCATTTCTGTTCAGACAGCCGTAGATATTGGCCACTGCATCGCCCACACCATTATAGAAATAGATGTTCTCCGGATCGATCCTTAGTTCCCTGCGGGCTGCCAGCCGCTCGGCCAGGAAAACGCGTGTTTCATTTTCCCCTTTCGTAGGGCTGTAACCCCAGCTCCTTTGCTCGCGGGCCACCTGGACCAGATATTCTATAATCCAGTCCGGCACGAGCTCACCCTTGGCCACCGGATCGCCGATATTCTCCCAGATTACAGAAACGCCGGCCCTCTCCATCCTCCAGGCCAGAAGAGCGATCTGGCGGATCTCGTATACAAGCTCCTCTGCATGGACTGGTACTATCGGGCAACGCATGTTATATTCTCCACGAGTTATAAAGATAAAAATATGTTTTTTCTTGCCTTATCTTGTTATTTTTCCTTGGGATTTTATGACAATGCTTTTCTAGCCATTCTGACAATTTCAATGTTAAAACAAGGCAAAATTTAAACGTTGTTTATTGATCTCACGAAATTGACCCGACCAAAAAACGAAATGTAGTATCTAACTCATCAAGGAATATCAGTCAAGCCTTTTGAATCTCTAATAGTACCCGGTGAGGCTTTTTAGTCTTTTTTTCCTGTTCTTTATCAGCCTGAGAGCTTTCGAGTTCCAATTTTTTTAACCTGATAAATATTTATATAAGGGAAATATTGAATTTATGCATTAGATTTTAGTGGCCTGGCCAAATCTCTGATGGAGGGATAAATCTAATGATCGTAGGGATCCTGAAAGAAATCAAAGCCGAGGAGAACCGTGTTTCCATGACCCCCTCAGGTGTAGAAATAATGCATCAGAAGGGGCATACGGTTCTGGTGGAAAAAAATGCCGGGAAAGCCAGCAGTTTTTATGACACCGCCTATAGGAAAGCCGGTGCTGAAATCATAGACACGCCCGGGGAAATTTACGAAAGGGCCGAAATGATCATGCATGTCAAAGAACCCATGCCCTCGGAGTATGAGCTGATCAGAGAAGACCAGGTCATTTTCACATATCTGCACCTGGCCGCAGCCGAGGAGCTGACACGCGTTCTTATTAAAAGACGCTCGATCAACATAGCCTACGAAACCATTCAAAAGGTGAATGGATCTTTACCGCTGCTTATCCCGATGAGCGAGGTGGCAGGACGGATGTCCATCCAGGAAGGGGCCAAATACCTGGAAATGTCAAGAGGTGGCCAGGGAGTCCTGCTGGGCGGTGTTCCGGGTGTAGATCCGGGCACTGTGCTCATTATCGGCGCCGGGATAGTCGGAACCAATGCAGCCAAAATGGCCTGCGGCCTGGGTACCAAGGTATACCTGCTCGATAACAGACTGGAGCGCCTGCGCTATCTGAGCGATGTAATGCCCAGCAACTGCTTTCTGCTGATGTCCAGTCCGGCGACTATCCGCGAACTGATCAAAAGGGCCGATGTAGTGGTAGGCGCGGTTCTTATCCCCGGGGCCAGGGCACCCAGGCTGGTGACCCGGGACATGTTGAAAACCATGAAGAGAGGTGCCGTGCTGGTGGATGTGGCTATCGATCAAGGAGGCTGTTTTGAGACTTCCAGGCCAACCACCCATCTCGATCCGATTTACACCGTGGACGGGATAGTCCATTACTGTGTGTCCAACATGCCCGGAGCTGTGGCGAAAACATCCACGATCGCTCTGACCAACGCCACCCTGCCTTATGCTATTGAAATCGCAAACAAGGGATGGAAAAAGGCGGTCAAAGAGAATCCTGAAATCAATGCCGGGGCCAATGTTGTCAGAGGCAAAGTGACCTGCAAGGGTGTGGCCGAGGCTTTCGGCCTGGAGTATGTCCCGGTTGACAGCCTGTTATAAAGCCGGATTATGCGAAAAAAATCCGCACATTTGCTATGCGGAGGAAGGGGGGCCGGGTGTGATCAGGAGATCCGGGGGGCGGGGGCCGGCACTCTTTTTGCAATAGCCACCGGGTCAGGTAACATTCGAGCGCTGCCCAAAAGCAAAAAGTGTGCCGGCCCCGGCCCCCGCCCCCTTTGCTCAAGCTTGTCTCATTTCCAGGTTAAAACACTCCCCCTGCCACCCCCCCTGCAAGCTGCAGTCCCCCAAAGCCTGTGATGCCGCCAGTTTCAGCGCTTAACTGCTCCAGCCTGTTTGAGCAGTTTGACAGCCTCATCATTCCCTTCTTCCAATGCCCAGTCCAATGCGGTTTTGCCATCCGCGTCCCTTGCATTCAAATTAGCTCCCGCCTGGAGCAATAACTCGACAATCTCCAGAGGCTCTTCCCTGACCCTTACCGCACCCATAAGCACAGTCCAGCCCTTATCCGTTTTTTTGTTGACATCAGCCCCGGCCTCGAGCAAAAGTTTAAACATCTCCGGAGATTTGCTGCTCACGGCAGAAAAAAGCGGGGTGGTTCCCCTCTCATTGGCCTGGTTGACATCCGCCCCGGCCTCGAGCAACATTTTCGCTGCCTCAACGTGTCCACCCATCGCTGCCTGTTTCAAAGCCGTATGGCCGTGTCTGTCCATGGCAGCAATGTCCGCGCCCAGGGAAACCAGGGCCTTTACAGTCTCAGGCTGGCCTGAGCCTGCGGCCAGCATCAGGGCTGTCAGGCCTGCCTTTGTTTTCGCATTTGGATCCGCTCCTGCCTGAAGCAGGGTTTCCTCTGCCGGAACCAGGCCTTTTCCAGCGGCCAGCATTAAAACCGAATACCCTGTCCTCGAGTTTGCGGTGTTGGGGTCTGCTCCGGCAGCCAGGAGCTCTTTCACTTTTTGGTTCTCGCCTCTGCCCACAGCAGCGAACAGTGCTGTCCAGCCGTATTTTTCCGCTTTCAGGTCGGCGCCTCGTTCGAGCAAATCCCGGCCCAGGTATTCCTCAGCCAGCATGAGACTGCCGGCCAGCTCTTCCAGTTCTTCAATGCTCAGCGGACCGTTGATCGCCAGGGGGAAATCAGTCCCCACCGGCGATTGGACAATATAGACAGTGCAATCCTTCGCAGGCGGTTCCCTGGAAGGCCGCAAAGAAGGTCTTAGCAACATATTGGCCCAGGATCTTGTGTCGCGCTCTTTCCAGAACTTGAAGCCGCTTAGGGAAGCATAGGTCAGTTCCCCTGTTGCCACCAGCCAATAACGGAATCTTTGACCAGGCTGGAACAGGACAACATTGCGCTTGTCCTCTGCCAGGTAGGATATATTTACAACCGGCGTGCCCCCCCTGGAAAAATTTATTTTTCGCTCATTCGTGCTCAAGGGGTTCGAGGAGAAAAGGAATACCTGCATATCTACATTGGCGAGGATATCGCCTGCCGAAAGGTCCTCTAGGAAAACATCGGACTGCAACTCGAAGCCCAGAAAAAGAAAATCGACAGTACCTGCCAGGAGACTGTCTATTCCCTCCAGGCTCCACGGCACACCTGTATCCGGGACCTGCTCGTCGAGCACGTAGCGGGTTACCTCCATGGATATACCCTGAAACACCCATTCCATTTCGGCAATCAGATTGTTATCCTGGCGAATCCTGAACAGATGGTAGCTGATAACCTGGCCAGCGGAGTCCGGTTTCTCCGTAGTCCTTGATTTGCCGAATGTTTTGATAATCCGTACCGGGGTCCCGTCTTCCAGCCTCCCTGGACCAAGGTCAATCACTCTTTCCTGGTCGAGTTTTTTAAAAACGCTGTCATGACCGGCCACGAACCCGAAGAAATGGAGCGGTTTCTCGGGAAGCGTGAAAGTTTCCGCGGCCTTATCTCTTACTATTTTAATAGAGCTGTCCGGCAACTGTTCGGTCATGCAGACATACTCTCCATTATAGGAATAAGCGAAAAGCACTTTCCCTTCCAGCCACATCAGGCGCGCAAGCCGGCCTGTACTTTTATCGTACCAGGCTTCATCGCGGATAGTGTATTTCCGTTTTGGCTTAGGGGGGTATCTTAAATCGATATGAATGGATTTACCGTTTGCCCTTGTCAAACTCAGACCCAAATAGCGATTCCAGGCATGTATACTGTCCGGCACAAGGTTGATAACCAGCTCTTTGATAATATGCTTGATACCCTCCCCGGCCAGAAATTCCTCCTGCGCTGCCAGGGCTTTGCTAAGCAGGGCGAACGAGGCATCCTTCCCGGTACCGCTGCCGCCGCTCTCCCGGTAAAGGGAGCGCCAGTCGACTGTCAGCACAATAACGAGCAAAACGGCTGCAATTGCGAGCACAGCGGCCGGTTTCCACCAGGAGATACGGGAAAGGCCCGGAAAATTAAGCCGAATGCCCGGGCTTTCAGCATAACTGTCCATACTGTTTAGCACGCGCTCCTCGAAATCAGGCGAAACCTCCACCCGGTGCCTGGGCTCGAGTTCTTTAATGAGTTTCAGCAAAACCTTATATTCCTCGGCGCAGACCGGGCATGCTGCGAGGTGTTTTCCCAACTCGCCCTGCAACTGCGGGCCTGGATGCAGGTCGAAAAGGTCTGCTATCCGTTTCCGGAATTCCCGGCAGTTCATGGTGACACCTCCTGATTCCTTGAGATCCGGGTCTTGAGTTTTTGAAGGCCGTAGCGGAAGCGGGACTTGACAGTGGCCGCGGAGCAGCCCAGTATTTGGGCAATCTCGGCGAAACCGAGCCGGTCCAGGACCCTGAGCCTGATCACCTCTGCCTGGCGCCCGGGCAGGCCCTCGATAAAAGACTCCACAAGCCTGAGTTCCGCCCAGGCGAGAGCTTCTTGTTCAGCCGCCGTGCAGTCAGGTTTATTTTGATCCGCCGCCAGTTCAATAAGCCTCGTTTCCTTTCTTTTCCGGGCGCGCAAGCAGTCCTTGCAGGCATTGGCTGTCATGCGGTAAAGGTATGGTCCGGCGGGAAAAACCCTCTTGAGCCTCTCGCGATCCTGATAACTCCTGATCAATACGCTCTGGACCACGTCCTCTGCCTCATCCAGGCTCCCCAGCCTGCGGAAAGCATAGCGCACCATCCGGCGCACGAACGCCCTGACAAAGGCCCTGAATTGATCGGCAGACTGCGGCCATGCGCCCTGCCACAACTCGTGGAGGCCCGGCTGATCAGCCTCCATGGCCGCTTCCTCGCCGCCGGTCGATAAATCACTCATCTTGCAGCAATCCCCGGAGAGTCTGGCTGGATATTTTCATGGTGAAATTGTAACGGTCTCTTGATAAGCCTCATTAAATATAACGAATCAAGAGGAGCTCGGGATTTATTTTGCAAGAAAAATCATTTAGCGTGTCGAAATTTCAAATGAGCTTCTTTGAGGAGGGGGGAAAAAAAGGGGGAACCCGAACCTGACGGAGCTCCCCCTTTGTGTCGCTTTTAACCCGAATTATTCATAAAACTTGTCGCTGCTCCTGACCATTATGAACAAATGGCAACCTGAAATTTTTATAATAACCTTTTGGAATTCAGGAGCCAGGAGTCAGAATTCAGAATATTTTTGGAAATGATCACCAGAGTTTTTTTTAACTTCTGACTCCTGGCTTCTGACTTCTTTTCCGGTCTGTAGCAAATGTTTGAAAGACCGAAATACTGTTCCTTTCTACTAAATATTGTGTATAATACAGGTTAAATACCTGTTCTTTTATCCTGCTCACTATTTCTCTAAAGTTTTCAATATCTCGCGAATCACGAACTCCCGCAGGCGCTCGATATCATCGTTCCTGGTAGTGATAAAGAAATCCCGGTCCGAGTAGGTGCGGTTGTCCTGGAAGATGCCGTTGAACATCCCGGCCTGGCGGCTGCGGATCTCGCGCTCGAGGCTTTCCCAGCGTCCGGGATCACGCCCTTTGACCAGGTTCTCCAGGGTCTTGATATACCTCACATCGTCGATCCCCTCGCGCGCTGCCTCGATCGCCAGGGTGCGCACAGGCTCGACCCCGTCCACCGAGGGATAGACCGCCACCCAGTCTGCGTCGCTCTGCGCAGGACCGCCCACTGTCTCGCCCCTGCCGTCGAAATCGTTCCAGGAGTTGTTTATCCAGTAGTTCCAGCACCAGAACCACATCACCTCGCTCCCGTAGTATGAGGGTATCTGGCCGTAAAGGAAGCGGCACTTGCCGAACGACTGGTCAGCGCAAATGTTGTTGTAGGTCCAGAAGCGCTTGCCGTGGTTTTTGGCCAGCATCTTGATATACTGGAGGTCCCGGTTGGCGACCATGATATCGCAGGATTTAAGCAAAGGCCCGGGGTCTTTCTCAGGCTGGAAGAACACCCCGTAGACCGGAATCTCGGGAAAGTGCTGCTTGACCAGGTGGTATTTGTACGGGTAGTAGGCCATAATATGCTTGGTGGGCTCATCGTGAATCAGCAGCGCCAGCTCGGGCCACCCGGCCTTTTTCGCATGCCCGAAAATGATCCTCAGACCCTCGACCCAAAGCTCTTCCCAGCGCGGGTCAGTGAAATCGGCAATGGTGACCATCTTGCCCTCGTAAACCCTGTTCAACAGGCGCAGCCCGAAAACTTCGGCGAGCTTCATCTCGTAGTGGCCGAGCCAGGCATTGCCGAGCGAGAGCACGAGCGGGCCCCGCATGCCCGCCTCCTTCATCCCCTGGACAAAAGAGTCGTACTCGCTGAAATCCATCGCTATCCGGCCGCCTTCGTTCCTGATCTTTATCCCGTGCGAATCCCAGAACCACTGCAGGGCATCCATGCCGTAGCGCTTCATGAACCTCCACTCCCCTTTGGCGAATGGCTCGCCGCTCAGGAAAGCCCCGAAGCGGGGCAGGTTTTCCGTTGTGAGCTTGAAAGGCAGCACCCGCACCTCGAGAGGAAAGTCAGCGCTCGCGCCCCTGTCATCTGTCAGGCGGATCGAGGCCCGGTAGGTGCCGGGCCCGGCCTCAGGCGGCACAGTGACAGTCACCCAGAAGAGGCGGCTCGTGCCTGAAGGCACCGGGTATCCCGCAGCGGGCCGGATGAAAACAGGGTAGCGCAGGTAGCTCAGGGTGGGCCAGGTGTGGGGGGTTTTGAGTTGGTACTGCACCGGGTGAAACAGGACATCCTCGATTGCCGCGGCCCCGTAAAGCCAGGCGTTTTCACCCTCCGCTCCCTGAACTTTCGGCGAGGCCGAGAGCTTACCGACATCCCGCAGGGCGTAGGCGCTGAAAGGCTCGGATTCGATCTCGCCGGGTGTGGCTGTCATTATGAGTTTCTCCAGGGCCTCACCCGGAGCGGGCTTCGAGTTCGGGAGCACCTCGAAATTCCGGTCGCGGTGGTAGAGCAGCCAGCCGCGTGAGAGGTCGGTATCGGCAGGAATAAGGGTGTCATCCTGCACAGGCAGGAACTTTTCCACTGCTCCCAGCTCGAGAAGGGATTTCTCGTAATCCGCAGGGACCGGCAGGTCGCCGCGCTGTGCCAGGGCGGAGGAGAGGGCGAGGAAAAGAACGAAATTAATTAAGAAGATCGGTTTCATAAAGCAGTCCTTTATAAGTTTATATTTAGTCCGGAGCCGGACAAGGATGTGGAATGTTTAAAACATCTCAAGTGTTTCTATCTTCCATCTTTTCAATAAATCCATTATTTACTACTCAGGGCATAAAATTGTTTACATCTATCCTTAAAGGTAATTTTATTTCTTCTTTTGGTGGCAAAAGAAGCAAAACCATTTCTTTTGTAACCAAAAGAAACAAAAGTTAATCCTGGCACTTTAGTCCTTTACTCCGCTGCGACAAGCTCGCCTGGTGCGCAGGAAGCCTGCGCAAAGGCATGCCTGGACGGTGTACATCTAGTATGGCGATGATGGAAATTACTTGTCTTCTACACGCTCCAAAAACAGGGGCCCCGGACTTCAGGGCTTCTTATAGTCTTCAGTCTCACCTGGGATGGCTTTATCATCCCAGGTAGTGGCACTTTAACCTCTCTTCAGCAGTTGTAAAAGTTTTCTCCCGGAGTATTTCAACCGTTGTCAGGTAAAGTAAGTCGCCGGCGCCTTAAATGTAAGAATCGACATCCGGTAAATCATTCCTGTTTACCCAACTTATATTAATAACCAAGGCTGAAGCAGATAAAAACAATATAAATGGAAACTATTTAATGCTCCCTGTAGTAAATCGCCGTGTTATATTTAATAATTTCTTGAAAAAAGTTTCCAATGGAATCCTGAAAATTTGGGTAAAACGTTGTTTTTTATAAAATTTTAACGCATTCAGGGTTGAACGGCGATTTTTTTGTAACCGACAACCAGCGCTGCCTTTTAATCCGAATGGCATGCCGGGCAAGTACTTGCAATTGGTATCTGCGGGGAGTGTCTTCTTATTTTCTTATTTATCAATGAGTTACTGTCACAGTAAAACATCTCCCCGAATGGCAGTAAAACACTAACCGATTAGAAATCAAGCGGTTCAGAAATTTTTATTAAAAAAAAATTTAAAATTTCTTGACATAACCTGTTATCTGTGTGTTATAATAAGGGCGTCTTTAACAAGGAGGCGCCTATGGAGCATAACTTTTTCTTGAAAATTTTTGCCACTTAGTGGTAAATCCCAAAAAATACCCCGCGATAAACCCGTTTTTCAAAGCGAAAAGCGGGTTTTTCGTTTTTATCCCGAATTATTAATACACTAACAAACTCTCCTGCCCGCTTTGCGGCCACAACGAAGCATGAAAATCAAAAAGGCACACCCCGTCCGCCTCGCGCCCCACTCCTCTCAAGATGGGATTTTCATGTAAAAGGCCGATGCCTTGCTCTCAAGCATGCCATATCCCGTACATATTCTTGGTTTTTTCAAAAAAGGGGTAGGCCCATGCTCCTAATACTGTCAGCCCTTGCCTGTAACTATTGAATTATCCTTTCCCAGCCAGGATACTCCTATTCGATCACCACTATTCCATAAGTTTTCACCTCCGGCACAAGTACCATCCAGCCGCCCTGGAAAGTCCCCAGGTCGAGTTTTATCTCAGCGTGTTCAGGGGAGAGGAGCCTGGCCCGCTCAGGCTTGAGGCCCTTCTCGGCAAAGATCACCGGAATATGTCGCGCCGGGTGGCCGGGCCAGTAGTTCACCAGGTGCACCTGGCGCATCCGGCCCTTTTTGTAATGGGCAGCCGCCACGCAGGGTTTTGTCTCCACTGTCACAGTGAACTCCCCGGCGCAGGCCCAGACAAGACCTTCCATGAACTCTTCCCAGTTAAGCGGCAGGTACCAGTAGTCAGGGTGCACCTGATCGTCTTTTTCAGGCACGCCGGGGTGGGACTGGAAGCGCGGCAGGTAAAAGATGCGGCCGGCGCCCAAACTCAAGCGCACCGCCCTGCCCGGCTCCTGGTCAGGCCCTGCTGCGCCCAGGAGATTCCAGAATCCATCCGCTGCCCTTCTTCTGGCCCTGCGCCAGTCATCGTAAGCCCCTGTACTGCCCACCACCACGAGAGCACCTCCACGGGTGACATACTCTTTCAAGAGGCTGATTTCCTGGTCTGTAAGATTCTCCTGGGCTGCCAGAACCACCGCTTTATAATCGGACAGGCGCTGCCAGTCGCAGTCGAAAAGCAGCGTAAACGGCACACGGTTCTGAATGAGCGCCTGCTCGGCCTGCACAGTGGCGAGGAAGGGCACCCAGCCGCCATAGGTCAGGGAGGCGAAATCGCGCATTACACCGACATCGGCTATCGTCTCGAGACCGCGGTAGAGCTCCTTGTTCTCGTGGAAAAAGCGGAGGAAGGAGCGGTTCACTGACTTGCCCTGTCCTTCAGGCGCCGGCTCGAGGATCGGCCAGCCCACATCACCCTGGCTCATGCGGTTGAACGCCATGGCCTCTGCCAGCTCGAGCGGGCTGTTGTTGTAACTGAAAAGGGCGTTGCCGAAATGACGGGCGAGCTTATAGGAACGGATCTTTGAGACCAGCCTGCTCTGTTCCGGGAAATAATGCGCATGATCCGGGTCCTCGCTCCAGAAAATGTCGCTTTGAGCCAGCAGCCTGGCATGGTCCATCCCGTTCGAGTAGGCATTGTTCTGGCCCCAGATCCCGTGCGGGTTGAACTCCACGATTGTCTCCGGGTCGAGTGAGCGGATATGCTCCGAGAGTTCCTTGACAAATCCGGTCAATACCTCGACCCGGAACTCGATCCACTCCTGGACGAGAGGGTCTGTTACCGGCTCCATCGGGCGGGCGGCCACCCGGGGCGGCCGGATCAGGGAAAGATCCTCGAAACCCAGGCGCACTTTCCGCTTCTCGGGTGTGTATTTGTCCTCCAGGTACTTGCGGAAAAGCTTCTGGATCTGATCGGTATAGCCGGCATCCAGGGGGAACATGGTATAGAAATTGTCAAAATGAATCAGGTTCATGCCGTATTCGCGGATCGCCTTCGTTACCACAGACTTGATCAGGCTGCGGTAGCCTTCCCGGGTGAAGTCCGCCCGCTCGCGGAAATACTGGTCGCTGTAAATTATCGGCTCCCCGCGCCGGTCGAGCTGCATCCAGCCCGCGGCTTCGGGGATTTCCCGGTAAAGCGTCTCCGAGAACAGGGTGCTGCCGATATAGGCCCCGGCATACATCCCGTGCTTTTTCAGGTTATCGACCAGCTTGCGCGTATAGACCAGGTCCTCTTCCTCGAGCTGGGGGCCGAGTCCCTTGTAAAAGTGGGTGATGACCGTGTTGACGCCAGCCTTCTTTAGCTCGATAACCGTGCTTTCCTGATGCTCGAACTCGTAATCGGTGCACCAGTCGCGCGGCACCCGGCCATTGCGGATGCGAAAGCTCAGGGGCTCCCAGTTTCCCACGAAACTGATACCCTCCTGGAGCCACCAGTCGGGTTTATCGCTCCTGGCATAACCAGACTCCGGAACTGAGAAAAGGCCAAAAGCAAAGCTCATTATCAATATTGGTGTCATTTTTCTTCCATATCTCATTTACGACCTCCTGTCAGTTTTTTACACATTTCACTCTGAGAGATTATTACTCACATTTTTCTATATCATTGATATATAATAGATTAGACCAATAGTACAAAGAAAGCCTGTAAGATAAAACATTTTAGTAAACCTCTGTTCCTTTGTGCCTTTGTCCCTTTGACACTTTATCAGTCAGCAATAAATGTATCGAAATTGAAAAGAAGCTTAAAATCTCAAATTTTTTTGTTGTCCTATAGTGTGTTTATAATACCGGGTCTAAAAAGAGCACTGCGGCTCCTTTGAAATCCGGAAGATCGAGCTGCAAATCGCCGCTTTCATCGTATTCAGGCTCGATGATCTTGCCTTCATGATCAAGGGGTGTCAGCACCCTCACCCGGCTGATTTTTTTCTCCAGCCGCAGGGTGATTGCCGGATTCGCGCTGTTTGCCGGATCGAGCACCGACATGCCCTCATGGATCAGGGCTACTGCATAGCTCCCCCCAGGCATGGTAAAAACCTCCCCGCGGCAGCCTAAAGGCACGCTCAGCGGGTCGGGCTCGAAGCAGAGCACCCTTCCCCGCAGGGCTTCATAAAGCGGGAGATAGGGCTGCCAGAGGGCTTTGTCTTTTTCAATCCTCAGGCTGTCCCGGAAACCGGCCCGGGCTGAGGGCGGAGCGCTGGGAAAGGCGCCGTAGACCAGGCAGCGCTGAAGGAAAATTTCCATTCTCTGTGCCGGTCTGCCAGGAAACAGCCAGTACATGGGCCGGGAAATGCAGGAGAGAAATCTTCTGTTCTCGAACTCGTACTCCCACTCAGGCGCGCCCTGCCCCTCGAGCATTATGGCATCCACACCCCTTACATTGCGGATTGCCGAGGGACCGTTAATGAAAAGGTATTCGCGGCGCTCGTGCAGTCTTTTCGAGATATAGTCCAGAAAGAAATCGTAGCAGAAATTTATGCTGTATGCCGGTACGCTCTGACCGTCAAGGCAGACCAGCGTGATCCCGTCATCATGGGCGAAATCCAGGTCATTGTGATGGATCGTGTCAAAGAAAATGCCCCCCAAAGGCCCTACCTGCTCGATTACGCCATCCGCCTGGCGCATCAGCTCCCTGCCGAAAGAAAAGGAGGGGTCCGCATTCATGCTGCGGTATTCGATCCCGCCGCCCCGCCAGCCCGAGAGCGCCTCCCTGCCGCCGGGCCAGCAGGCGACAGCATCCTTCCAGCGCTTGTGAGCCTCCGGAGGGTACCCGTCGTTTATGGCGTAATAGTAGAAAGTATGAAAGCCTGCCTTGGCCAGGTTGCGCAGGCGCCCGCAGATCAGCCTCACGCTAAGGCTGTCCTCGCGCGGTCTGCCATGCTCTATTTTCAAGAGATCGGGCCAGGTATCGGTCTGCGGGTTTTCCGGAAAGTAAAGCCCGTACCAGGGGAAGTGGGCGTGCATTTCGAAAAAGGCGGCGCCGTATTCCAGCTCTCCCTCGTAGTTATAAGAACCATCCAGGTTACGGGCCCCTGTACCCGGGTTCCCGATTGAGAAGATTCCTTTCTTTTCATAGATTCCCGGATCGGGCAGGAAGTATTCCGGCCACTTGTCGAACATCCACTTGAGTCCCGGCCTGTAGCAGGCGCGGTGGGCAACCAGGTAGCCGGTCACCTGGAGGCTTATCCTGCTGCGCAGGCCCACGAGAGCTGTCACAGACTCAAGGACTGTTGAGCCATCCTCAAGCCGCCGGGTGAGAAACCCTGCGGACGGTTTGCGGTCATCCACAGGGTGCGAAACGGTCAGACCCAGATCCCGCTGCCGGTCCAGGAGCGTAACCAGAGGCAGGGTCAGGTCGTGCCTTGGATACTGGTCGTCGAACTTGCCGACACCCTCCGGAGCGCGCAAATACCAGAAAGAGAGCGGCCCATCTTCTGCAGCGGGTCTAACCATCCCGGCCCTGCTCTGAACCCACAGCAGCCAACTCTCGCCCAGAGGAAGCTCGAACGCGACCCGCAGGCTGCGGTTCCCCTCCCCATTGCCGGTGATAGTCGCTTTCCAGCTAAGCTCGCTTCCATCCAGGCGATACTCCACCACCAGGGATACAAACCGATCATCCAATTTCAACCTGTGGCTGACCAGAGCCCGTGCACCGCCGCCCTCTACAGACACAAGCTCCATCCCAGGGCTTCCCGCACGAAAAGCCTTTTCTCTGGCGATATCGAAAACCTCAATTCCGGCCCGTCTTCCCAATCCGAGGTCTTTTCCCTCTTGTGCCGCCAGGATGTCAGTCCAGACACTGTCCTTGCCGTTTCTGGCGGCCAGGGATTTGACAGCCCCGTTTTCACTGTCCAGCTCGACCTGCCAGAAATCGTTCTGGATCTTTGCAGAGCGCCCATCCACAGGCGCTGAAAGGAGAAAATTCCCGCACAGGAGGCTTACCGGAATAAAAGAGAGCGGTTTGAGCATGGAATCCTCCGTATTCAAGCATTTGACCGGATTTTTCACATAAGTCTGGTAAGCAGGAATGATTTACTATATGCCGATTTTTACATTTAAGGCGCCGACGGTTGATTTTCATGACAACGATTACAATATCCCGAGAGAAAAGCCCTTACAACTACCGAGAAAAGGTTTAAGCACAAATACCCGGTACGATAAAGCTGTCCCAGGTGAAACTAGCGGCCATAAGAAGCCCTGAAGTCCGGGGACCCTGTTTCTGGAGCGTGTAAAAGACAGGTAATTTCCATCATCGCCATACTAGATGTACAACGCCCAGGCAGGCCATTGCGCAGGCTTCCTGCGCACCAGGCGAGCTTGGCGAAGCGGAGTAAAGGACTTAAATGCCAGGATTAACTTTTTTTTCTTTTTGTTTAAAAAGAAATGGTTTTGCTTCTTTTGCCACCAAAAGAAGAAAACAAATTTCCTTTACGGATAGATGCAAACAATTTTATGACCTGAGTAGTAATTTCCATGCATGCCTTGATAGATGTATAAAGCCCATTAATGCCTTTGCGCGAGCTTATCTGCGCCAGGCGACCGCTGACGAAGCGGAACCTCGTAGGGGCGGACCAATGTGTCCGCCCGAAGGTTGATATGTTGTGATAATGTCATAGCGCACACACAGAAAGAGCTTCCTGGGATTATGCAAAACAGGGTCATTTATTGAGCGGTTTATGCCATAGTTACAAAAACTAAGAAACACCCTGTAATTTAATTCAACCATCAGGTCGAAGCTGCCGGAAAATTTGCGTTTTCAGCGCATGTAATTTCTTAATCATCAATTGGTTAAAATTCCAAGAAACCATATTTATAAATGATCCGGGTTAAGAGACCGGCGGGAAAAATGATTCAGCGACAGGTGATAATACAAACCGCCCTGAGATCGAGTTGCTCCCGTAATTCAACCCAGTTTGTCGAGAACCTGGCTGGCCAGTTTGTCGGCCCGGCTGTTTTGTTCGCGGGGTATATGTTGGATGCGAAAAGAGCTCAGGGTTGAAATTACCTTTTCAGCAGCCTCAATCAGCTCTCTCAATGCCGGTGCCTTTATACGGTAGGACCCCTCGAGCTGACGGACTAACAGTTCACTGTCTGAATAGTGGGCCACCCTGCGCACCCCCCGTTCCAGCGCCAGATGCAGGCCCTCGACAAGGGCTGTGTACTCGGCTACGTTATTGGTCGTTGTGCCGATATAGCGTGATAACTCCTCTTCGTAGCCTGTCACCGGCTGCTGCATCAATACCCCGATGCCAGCCGGACCGGGATTCCCCCGGCTTGCACCATCAGTAAAAAGTTCGACTTCATACTCCGGGTCAAGACCGGCCCCACAGGAGGAGGAGCCCGCACTGTCAGCAAGCGGGAACCATGAATACTCCTTATCCAGCACTGGCGCTTTTCCAGCGAGTTGGACCTTGACATGGATGAGCACTGCAGGCTTTGACCCCCGGAGCGTTTCCACTTCCACCAGATCGGCCCGGTAGGTCTCTTCTCCCAGAACCCTGCGGATAAACGCGCTCAAAGCATTCTGCCAGCTCTGGCCGGGATCTAGCTCTGTTACCGGAAAACTCCGGCTTTCACTCTCCTTGAGGCGGAAACCCTGGGCTTGTATCTGCATCTCCAGGCGAACATCAAACTGTGCCACCTTGCTGCCCCCTGTTTTAAGTTACCCGGCGGTTAATTTACCGACCGAAAGAAAAAGAAGCAACCCTCCCGCTCTTTGAAACAACCACCTTGACCCTGGCTTATAAACTCGTTACCTTCAGAAATAAGTCATTTATACTTTTCTTAAGTTGTTATCTTACCGTTAGTTGTGGATATTACAAGAGCTTATGCAAATCCTGCTGAATTACAGGCCATGAGTTTTAAAAAATCTTATTTTCAAGGAGGGCTGATGGGAGCTTTTCCTTACTTGCGATACCTTCTCATTCTTACATTTTTCTTTTCATCGCTTACCCTATCCGGCTGCGGCGATTACAAAATCGAGAAGCCCCGCGCATTCGGCAGAGAAAAGGAAATTCTTGTGATCTGCGAAAACAACATCTGGGCGGCTATTGAGAATGATTTACGCAAAAAGGTTGAGGTGCCGATCCATGCCGTACGCTGGGAGCCTATTTTCGAGATCTCACAAGTAGAGGAAAAGTTAGTAAGCCATTATAAGGAGTGGGACAAGATTATCCTGATTGAATCCCTGGAGAACATGAAACTGCTGCCACAGGTAGTGGATGAGGCAACTTTGAAAAAAATAGGCGAGGGCCAGGGCCTCTTTTTCAGCAATATCGATATCTGGGCCAGAGGCCAGCGTGTGGCTGGCCTTGCCGCTGCAAAGGACGACCAGCTCCATCCGCTGGTTAAATTTTACGGGAGCCGGATTTTTAAAGACTTTCTGCACCAGCTCGAAGAGCAGGAAAAGGTGCGCATGTTCTCAAGCGGAATTAACAAGAATCTTAGCGATTCCCTTCTCCAGTGCTGCGGCTTCTCCTTTACGCTGCCCAATGTCTACGAAAGGACCCTCCAGGACTCACTGCCCGAAAATAAGCTCCTTTTTACGCACCAGGATCCTGTGCGCAGTATTTTCATTGGCTGGTCCGATAGTCCTCCGATCATCACCGATTATTCTCAGGAATCCCTCGCCGGTATGCGCGATCAAATGCTGGCCGATATTTATCCAGGCAACTTCACCCTGCCTGAAAGGGTTGATACCTCGACCGTTATCTCAGGCGGCCTGTCACGCTTAAGGGTTTACGGTGTCTGGGAAAACCGAAAGGAAATAAGCGGGGGAATCTATATTTCGCAGATCATCGAGAGCCCTTACGACAAGCGCCGCTACTATATCGATTGCCTGCTCTTTTGTCCGGATGCAAGGTTAAACAAGTACCGCTTCATCTTTCAACTCGACAGGATCATGAATTCTTTCAGTCTTGCGCAAAAAGATTCAACAGCAGCCCCGGATCAGAAATTATAAACATGGAAAAACCTTTTATTCATCTCCACAACCATTCTGATTACAGCCTCCTGGACGGCGCCTGCAAAACGAAACTGCTCGTGGCGCAAGCTGTCAAGTTCGGTATGCCGGCGCTGGCCCTGACCGACCATGGCAACATGTTCGGAGCCCTCGAATTCTACACCGAGGCCAGACGGGTGGGTCTTAAACCCATTATCGGGATGGAAGCCTATATCACTACCGGCGACATGAAAAGCCGCACGGCGCAAGATGGAGCCATTTACAACCATCTCACTCTGCTGGCCCAGAACAAAGAGGGCTATCATAACCTGGTCGAGCTGACTTCGATCGGCTACCTCGAGGGTTTCTACTACAGGCCGCGTATCGGTCTCGATATTCTCGAACAGCGCAGCAAGGGCCTGCTTGCTTTGAGCGGCTGTGCCAAGGGCCCGGTTGCAGATCTGATCTGGCGGAACAAAATGTCTGAGGCCCGCCAGATGGCTGCTGACCTCCGCGATCTTTTCGGAAAGGAAAACTTTTTTATCGAGATCATGGACCATGGGCTTGAAATCGAGCGGAAAGTCCTTCCCCAGCTCATCGAGATCGCCCATGAGCTCCAAATTCCGCTGGTGGCAACCAATGACACCCACTACCTCCTCCGCGAGCATCACGAGGCCCAGGACGCTCTGGTCTGCATCCAGACCGGTAAGGTGCTGGATGATCCCAAGAGGCTGCATTTCGCCACCCAGGAACTGTACCTGAAAAGCGCGGAGGAGATGTACGCGATTTTCCCGGACCATCAGGAGGCGCTCAAGCGAACCGTTGAAATCGCCCAAAGATGCGAGATAAAGATAAAGTTCGGCAATAATTATCTTCCCGCCTTTCCCCTGCCGGAAGGCTTCACAGAGATCCAGCTTCTGGAGAAACTCGCCTGCGAGGGGGCTCAGCGCCGTTACGGCAAGACAGACGAAACCGTCAAACAACGTCTGGACTATGAAATTGAAATAATCAAGCACACGGGTTTCCCAGGCTATTTTCTCATCGTCAGCGACATAGTCAGCAAGTCCCGCGAGCTGGGTATCCCGGTCGGCCCGGGAAGGGGCTCGGCAGCCGGCAGCCTCGTTTCCTACTGTCTTGGTATTACAAACATCGATCCACTCGAGTACAACCTGCTTTTCGAAAGGTTCCTCAACCCAGAGCGGATCAGCATGCCGGATATAGATATCGATTTTGCAGACCGGGACCGGGATAAGATCATCCATTACATCAGGGATAAATACGGCAAGGAAAACGTGGCCCAAATCATCACATTCGGGACCATGGCAGCCCATGCTGTTGTGCGCGATGTCGGGCGGGTGCTGGGTCTGGCGTACGATAAAGTGGACCGGATCGCCAAGATGATCCCCGAAGAGCTGGGCATGACTCTGGACAAAGCCCTCGAGATGCGGCCTGATATCGCCGAGATGGCCCAGAAAGAGGCCTCGATCAAGAAACTTCTCGAGATCAGCAAGGTGCTCGAGGGCGTAAACCGCCACGCCTCGACCCATGCTGCGGGCGTGGTTATCACACCCACCCGTCTCACCGACTATCTGCCGCTTTTCCGCTCGACCCGTAACGATGATATCCTCACCCAGTACGACAAAGACTGGGTGGAAAAGATCGGCCTGCTGAAAATAGATATCCTGGGGCTGCGCACTCTCACTGTGATCCAGGACACCCTGCGGATGATAGAGGAGCTCCAGGGAGAGAAGATAGACCTGGATAAGCTCGAGCTTAACGACCCCGAGACTTTCTCGATATTCGCAAACGGAGAGACTGTGGGCATCTTCCAGTTCGAATCGCCCGGGATGCGCGAGTACCTGAGGAAGCTTAAGCCGGAGAATATCGATGACATAATCGCCATGAACGCCCTCTACCGTCCCGGCCCCCTGGGCAGCGAAATGGTGGAGGATTTCATCAAATGCAAGCAAGGCCAGGTCAAGGTCAGCTATCACCATCCGATCCTCGAGCCGATCCTCAAAGAGACCTACGGCGTCATTGTTTATCAGGAACAGGTAATGCGGATCGCCTCTGAGATGGCAGGCTTTACCCCTGGGGGCGCCGACCACCTCCGCCGGGCCATGGGCAAGAAGAAAAAGGAAGTGATGGAGCAGCAGAAAGAGAGATTCCTGGCCGGAGCTGCGGAGCGCGGTGTGGACCTCAATGTGGCCGAGAAAGTCTACGAGCTGATGGCTCATTTCGCCGGCTACGGGTTCAACAAGAGCCACAGCGCGGGCTATGCGATTCTGGCTTACCAGACAGCCTGGCTCAAGGTTCATTACCCCATGGAATTCATGGCCTCTACCCTGACCAGCGTGATGAACAAGTCCGACAAACTGGCGGTGTTCCTCGAGGAATGCCGGAGGATGAAAATCAAGGTGCTGCCCCCGGATGTAAACGAGAGCGGCCTCGGCTTTACCGTGATAGATGAAGGTATCAGGTTCGGTCTCGCAGCGATTAAAAACGTGGGCAAAGGCGCTGTCGAAGCGATTCTTGAGGCCCGCAAAGAGGGTGGGCCTTTTCGCTGCCTGGGCGATTTCCTCTACCGGTTGGACAGCCGCGTAATAAACCGCCGCCTGGTGGAAAGCCTGATCTGCTCGGGAGCGATGAATTCCCTGGAAGGCGAACCCGAGCAGCTTTTGAAAGTGCTTGAACCGACCATGGAATTCTGCGCGCGGCTTGAAGCCGAGCGATCAAGCGGCCAGATGGGTCTTTTCAGCGAAGGGACCGCAGGCTTGCCCGCAGGCGATGCAATGTATCCCCCGCTGCCGAAAGAGTACCAGAAATGGGATCCCCTGACTCCCCTGGAATACGAAAAAGAATATCTCGGCTTCTATATCTCCGGCCATCCGCTCGACAAATACGCTGAAGAGCTTAACTCTTTCACCAACGCCAACACGATTAACTACAATAAAAAAAGCGCTGATCGCCAGACTCTTCTCCTGGGCGGGATGATCGGTGCGCTGCGCACCTTTTTCGACCGCAAAGGCCGCGAATGCTGCATTATCACCCTTGAAGACCATTACGGCAGCGTAGATATTTTTATTTTCTCAGATGTCTACGAGCGCCACCGGGAGATAATTCACTCGGGGGCTCTCGTGCTTGTTAACGGCAAGCTGAGCCGCCGCGGCACTGATGATAAAGGCAAGGTTATCGCAGACTGGCTGATAGCGCTCGAGCAGGTGCGGGATGATGAAGGGGTAGGGATCGAACTGTCCCTTGACACCAGGGAGACCAGCGCCGATCTTCTCAAGCTTCTGCAGCAAATTCTCTTAAGGCACAGCGGGAAAAATCCTGTTTACCTGAGAGTTGTGGAGACGAATGGAGATTACATCTTGCGCAGCCGGGAGCTTTTCGCCAACCCTTCCGATAAACTGCTCGAGGAGCTGCGTAAGGTTTTAGGAGAGAAAAAAGTGGGCCTGGCATACCACCCAAGGAGCCCGCAAAGTGCTCCGGTTTTCCAGAAAAAAGGTATGCAGGCTTTGCTGAAGGGTAACGGAAACTCGATCAGGGCGTCAAACGGGTAAGAGAGTTGATAACCAGAGGCTCAGGTCTCACCCTTATGCTTTAGTCTTAAAGCCGCCTTGGATTTAACATCCGCTTAAAAGTTCCGCACCAGCCTGATCCCGACATCCATGTAACGTATAGTAGGCTGGCTCTTATTGCGGTTGAATGAGCGGCAGAAAACGATCGCTCCCTGCCAGGAGCCTCCGCGGATGACCTTTTCAGAACCGCTGGAGGGGCCTTTGGGATTTAACCTGTCCTGCCCATCATAAGTCAGAGAGAACCAATCGGCGCACCATTCGCTGACATTGCCTGCCAGGTTGTAGACTCCTTCCGGGGTGGCTCCCTCGGTATATGTCCCTATAGGAGCAGTGTATTTGAATCCGTCTATCTCGTCATAATACGGGCTGCGGCTTTTCCCATGATTGCAATAAAGCTCTATCCAGGTCACGCCCCAGGGATAGATGCGGCCTTCTGTACCGCGGACAGTATACTCCCACTGGGCCTCGGTGGGAAGGGCTTTTTTCCTGAACTTGGCATAGGCGTAAGCTTCGTACCAGCTGATACCCACCACCGGTGTATTGGGCTGTCTGGAATACTGGTCGGACTCCCAGGGCGCAGATCCTGAACCCCAGTACCTGGGTTTAGGGTCTTCCGGCCTGAAATCCAGTTCTCTGTTCGTAGTACGCCAGTTCCAGCCGTCAGCGGTCCAGAGCTCGCGGCGGTCATAACCGCCGGCATCGATAAACTCCTTATACTCTTCGTTGGTTACCTCCACAGCATCTATATAAAAACTCGAAAGAGTAACCAGTCGCACCGGTTCCGCCTCCCCTGGCTGTCCCATCAGAAAAGTGCCTCCGGGGATGAAAACCTCTTTTTCAGTGATCACGCTTGAACTGGAAACACCTACTCCTTTAACCTCGATCGTATCCTGGGCACTGATCAGGTTATCGGAAAAAACGACCAGTGTCCCGCTAATTTCACCGACATTCAGCGGGTTGAAAAATAAGCTGATTGTCTGGGTTTGTCGCGGAGCCAGTGCAAACTGAACCGGCAGGGCACTGAACTCCGGCTGGGAAGAACGGATATCCGAGACATGGAGAGTATCCTTGCCGATATTGTCTACCAGCAGGGTAGTGCTTGAAGACAGCATTTCCACTGTCTCCCCAAAATCGATCGACTTTTTGGAAAGTCTCATTAGCGGTGCTATGCTGGTAGTGTCTACCCCCGACCCTCTTAATGCGATTCTGCTTTCCGGCATTTGAGGATCATTGCTGTGAAATATGAGGGTTCCTCTTACTATTCCTGTCTTTATCGGCTTGAAAGACACCTCGTTGTTTCGAGAGGCGCCTGCTTCAAGTACAAAAGGCGATATCTGTATTGAAAATACCGGGGCATCAGTTTCGACTTTTGAAATCACAAGCGGCCCCTCTCCGTTATTCCTGATCGTTACTATTAAGGATGATTGGTCGCCCACTACCAGAGAGCCGAAATCCAACGTGGACGGGCTGAACTCGAATACCGGATTGGGCGATTGGACTCCCTTGCCGCTCAGCGCAACGCTTACAGTGTCTTTTCCCTCCACGTTCGTGCCGATGATAAGCAAAGCATTCACAGGATCCTGGCCAATCGGGGCAAAAACCACATTGATAAAACCGGAGTCACTGGGTGCGATTGACAGCGAATCGGTCCCTGCTATAAAATTCTGATCGCTCGTAGTCACGGACTTCACCTTGAGTATTACCTGGTTGGGATTAACCACCCATACGATCTTGGTCAGGTTCATGCCAATTATTACTTCGCCGAAAGAAAGTACAGTAGGGTTAAGCCTTATTTTCCTGGGAGGAAGTTCTCTGACCTGGGCCTTGAGCGGTATTTTGAGTTCGCTCCGACTCGGATCGTTGTTGTAAATGGTGAGGGTTCCCTCCAGGCTCCCGAGTGTCGCGGTTTGTAAGGTTATCGTGTAGTTTTTTTTCTGGCCTGGGGCGATTAATTCTTGTCCTGAAAAAGTCGAGCTGAAACCCGCTATACTAAAGCGAACTCCGGTCAAAAACAGGGTGTCCGTACCGCTGTTCCGAATTTCGATCCCTTGCGTATAAATACTGTCCTTGATAACAGTGCCGAAATCAAAAGAGGAAGGAACTGCCTGGATTACCGGTATTTTTTCCCTGAGGCCGTTGCCTTTCAGGTTTACTACAAGAATGGGCGTGTTTACTGCATCAGATACAATCCTAAGCTGAGCGGTGATACTGCTTATATCAGTGGGGCTGAAAGTGACGGTGATCTCGTTCCGCTGGCCTGGCGCCAGGACATATGTGGGCACACTCAGCTTGAAAACTGCATTACTCGTGGTTACTGAGTCTAAATGCAGAGTATCGTTTCCCTGATTCGTGATCGCGACACTTAATACCTTACTTGAACCTGCCAGAACAGTATCGAAATTCAGTGCAAGGGGCTGGACGGCAATCAGAGCTGTTTTTGTGGTCGTGTCAATTCCGGTGCCGCTGAGTTTGATTTGCGTTTCCGGTGTATTGAGATCATTGCTTTTGATAGTCATTTGGGCTGTTACTTTGCCGGTGTCTACAGGTGTAAAAAGAACTGACAGATAAGCCAGGCTTTCCGGGGAAATAACCATTACTGCGGATGATTTAAGGGAATCGGCAGGAATATTTTCACTATTCACTTTTGCACTGAATGCGCTGCTTGTAAAGTCAAACTTGCTGATCAAAAGTGTCGTTTTCCCCAGATTACTCAAGCCAAGGACTATTGTACCTGTCTGTTTCAGGTGGACTATTCCGAAATCAAGCTCTGTTTTAAGCGGGAGGATACTGGCTGACTGGGGAACCATTGTAAAATTCTGGTCGATTAGATTGGTGTCGGCGATTTCGAGCTGAATCTCCTGCGGGTTGAAACTGTAACCGCTCTTGCGTGGTTTTACCGAATAAATCCCGGTGGAGAGATCAATGAACTTATAGTGGCCCAGACTATCGGTGCGAGTCGTGGCATCCTTTTCCCCGGCAAGCGACACATCGACATTTGCTTTGGGAGATCCCTGAGTGGTGATCTGGCCGCTGATATAATAAAACGGTCCTGATGGTTCCGGAGTCACCGGTAAATTACGACTGCAAAAACTGAAATGGATGATTATACCGGCTGGCAGGAGAAAGAAGCGACCGATTATTTTTTGCTTGGATAACATTTTTTTCGGAAAATCTTTCTTATTGAAGAGATAGTACAATCCGGGCGTAAAAATGAATTGCAATATATATGCCATCCGACCCTTTCATGGATTCACGCTGCCTTGCCTGCAACGCGATACCGATGAGGATAAACTCGACCCTGCAGATGAGAAATAATTATACAGCAAGCTATTCTTACATGCGGCTTTACGGTTCTGGAAAAATCAATATCGATATTTTCAGCCTGAATTTCGCTCTCACTTCCCTGTTCTGCCCTCTTTTCATCCCTTTTTCTCAATAAATTTTAACCCTCATTGGGAAAAAAATACCGCCGCTTAATGGTATTTACGAGAAAATATATTTTACCCTGCTCCGGGTTATTCCGGATTATTCTCAAAAATCGGCTGTTTTCCGGAACCGGATCTGTTTTATTAAAGCCGGGAGTTTTTAAAAATAAAGGAGCTTCTTTTCTCGTACGATTGGAGGATCAGAGATGTCTGACAGGAATAACCCAGGCCCAGAACGCCGTATATTTCGACAATTCTGTCGCCCAGGCTAAACCAGTGACGCTGGAAGGTACCTGGTAAAATACCGCTATCTGAAAGCGGCAACTTACCCGGGGTCAGGATTCTTCTTTCGGCAGAAAAAGCGAGAGTTCGATAACTGGATCAAATATCCAGATTTGTCACATAGCGTGCGTTTTTCTCGATAAAAATCCTACGGCTCTCCACATCATCGCCCATGAGCTCTGTAAAAAGACGGTCCGCTTCGATTGCCTCATCCATCTTGACCTTTAGAATGGTGCGGGTTGCTGGATCCATAGTCGTTTTCCAGAGCTGGTCGGGATTCATTTCACCAAGTCCCTTGTAGCGCTGTATTGTTGCCTTCTCTCCTCCCAGGCGCTTAATGCATTCCAGGCGCTCATGATCACTGAAGGCGTAAAATTCCTGTGAGCCTCTGGCGATCCGGTAGAGCGGAGGCTGAGCGATATATATCATACCCTGGTTGATCAGCTCCTTCATATAACGGAAGAAAAAAGTCAGGAGCAAAATCCTGATATGCGCCCCATCCACATCTGCATCAGTCATGATAATTATCTTATGGTAGCGGGCGTTTTCTATATTGAAATCCTCTTCACCAAAGCCTGTGCCGATTGCCGTGATCATCGTGCGTATCTCTTCGTTGGAGAGGATTTTGTTCAGACGGGCTTTTTCCACATTGAGAATCTTGCCGCGCAGTGGAAGAATGGCCTGGTTGCGCCTGTCACGGCCCATCTTGGCCGAGCCTCCTGCAGAATCTCCCTCGACCAGATAGATCTCGCAAAGCGTCGGGTCTGTCATGGAGCAGTCGGCGAGCTTCCCGGGCAGGCCTGCTCCATCCATGGCGTTCTTGCGCCGGGTCAGGTCACGCGCTTTGCGGGCCGCCTCGCGAGCCTGGGCTGCGTTCACCGACCGCTCGATAATCCGCCTGGCGATCGCTGGATTCTCCTCGAGAAAAATGGACAATTGCTCATTCACCGCGGTCTCGACCACCCCTTTTATCTCGTTGTTCCCAAGCTTTGTTTTGGTCTGGCCTTCGAATTGCGGATCAAACATCTTGATACTGATCACCGCGATCAGGCCTTCACGCACATCGTCTCCTGCAAGGGTGAAATCAGCCTTCTTGAGTAGATTGTTCTTTTTTGCGTAATCATTAAGCGTGCGAGTCAGCGCAGCCTTGAAACCCGAGAGGTGGGTCCCGCCCTCGTGCGTGTTAATATTGTTCACATAAGAGTACAAGGCTTCCATATAGGATTCTGTATACTGTAAGGCGATCTCGACTACGGTTGGCGTTATCTCTTTGGCCAGATAGATCGGTTTGTGCAGAGGTTTCTTGTTCTCGCTGAGGTAGTCGACAAAGCTTTTGATACCGCCTGAGTATTCATAAACCTCTTTCCGCTTTCCCTCCCGCTCATCGATAAAGACAATTCGAATCCCGGCGTTAAGATAAGCCAGTTCCCTGAATCTGTTCGCCAGGCCTTCGTAGTCGAAAATTATTGCATCAAATATCCCGCTGTCCGGCCGGAATGTAACCCTGGTGCCTGTTTTTTGGGTGGTTCCGATCACCTTGAGCTCTGATGTCTTTATCCCGCGTGAGTACTCCTGCTGGTAGATTTTACCTTTTCGATAAACCTCGACATTCAGATACTCGCTCAAGGCATTGACCACCGAGACTCCTACGCCGTGAAGGCCGCCAGAGACCTTGTAGGTCGTGCGATCAAACTTGCCGCCGGCGTGGAGCATGGTCATGGCTACTTCAAGCCCGGGTATTTTCTCGGTAGGATGGATGTCCACCGGAATCCCCCGGCCGTCGTCTGTTACCCTGATCTCGTTTTCTTGCCTGATCTCGATCTTGATATTTCTGCAGTATCCAGCCAGGGCTTCATCAATCGCATTATCCACCACCTCATAAACAAGATGGTGCAGGCCCCGCTGTCCGGTGGAGCCGATATACATCCCGGGCCTTTTCCTTACGGCCTCGAGACCTTTTAAGACCTGAATTTTACTGGCTTCGTAATCGCTGGCTTTTCCCTTATCTTCGTCCATCTGTATAATCCCTCACATTAAAAACGATATCATAAACCAGATTCTTTCCCATACGTGCGTTAATCTTACGGATAAGATCTTTTTTCACGATCAGCAGTTCCTGTTTCCAGGCTGGCGCGGTAACCTCCACAAAAAGCTTTCCGTCAGCCAGGCTCACTGCACGGCTAACTTTCGAGTGTTTATCTCCTGCGGCTTCCGGCCAGAAAGCGACAAGGGCCATCGCATCGGGCTTGTGCGCTTCTTTTCCCTCTGCCTCTTTGATAATTGAACCGATAACTTTGGCTATCCGAAACGGCGCGCTGTTTTTGTGATAGGGCATTTTATTTTCTTACTTCTTTTTATTGATTCTGTTTTATTTAAAAATCTTAATTTCAACTTACAGAGAGTACTCCACCCCGGATATAGTTTACTGGCAGATGACTTAGTTGTTCGAAAATAGCCTCTTTGCGTGGCGCCGTTATAAAGCTCTGATGCGTTTCAAGGAGCTCTTCAAGAAGGCTGGAGCAGCGCCTTCTGTCCAGCTCGGCAAAGATATCGTCAAGAAGAAGAACCGGATGAATGCCTTTGATTTTTTCCAGCAAATGCGCCTCTGCCAGTTTCAGTGAGATAACCGCCGTGCGCTGCTGACCCTGCGACCCATAGTTCCTGAGCGACATTCCCTCTATCTCAAAAATCAGTTCATCGGTCTGCGGGCCGCTGATTGTCATGCCGCGGGAGCGCTCAAGCGCCCGGTTTTTCTCAAGCATCTGCTCGAAAACATTCCGGATGCGCTCTATTCTCGGTTCTTCATTTT
>DATKXY010000165.1:0-10755 GCA_035528795.1 archaeon
ATAAAAAAATTTTCCGTTCCCGTTTTTGTAGTGGCGGCCCCCTGTGGCCGCCCGATTTACATCAAGGAAATCCCAAATAATGGGCAGGCACAGAGGCCTGCCCCTACAGGTTTTGGTTCGTTTTGTGAATAATCCCGGTTAAAAGACTGGTTGACCTTCTCTTCAGAAGGCAGAGGCTACGCAGTTTGGAGGGAAATGGAGATGTAAAAAGACAATCGTGGAGTTTCTTTATATTTAGTCAGCGACTATTCAATCTATCAGTTTTTCGTTTAAAGCGTAATACATGATCTGTGAGTTGTTATTCATATTCATTTTTTCTAAAATACGCGTCCGATAGGTGCTGATTGTATTTGTACTCAGCAGCATCTCTTCAGCGATCTCTCCCACTGTTTTCCCCGAGGCCAGCATCACCATCACCTGAAATTCACGATCGGAAAGTCTTTCGTGTGGTTTTTTTTCGGGATCACTTTTCAAATAGACAGCCAGTTTCTCAGCAAGAGAAGCACTGATATATTTCCCGCCCCTGGCGACTTTTTTAATAGCTTGTACCAATTCTTCCGGAGCGCTTTCTTTTGTCAAAAAGCCATCAGCCCCTGCTTTGAGAACACGCACTGCATACTGGTCTTCCGGGTAACGGCTTAATATCAAAACAGGACTGGCATATTTTTCTCTTCTTAATTGTTTCAAAACATCCAGTCCTCCGATACCGGGCATGGCAATATCTAATACTACAACATCGTATTCATTTTTCCATACCCGGTCTAAAACTTCCTGCCCGTTGCTCGCTTCATCGACTGATATAGCCTCTCCAGATTCCACCAGAATCTCTTTCAATCCTTTCCTGACTATCGGATGATCATCTGCGATAAGTACCTTTAACACCGAGCTTTACCTTCTTTTAAGTGGTATAATTACAGTTAAGGAAGTCTCTCTGTTTGGAATACCCGTGATTTCGAGTTCTCCTTCCCATGGGAAGAGCCGTTCGCGAATTCCAATTAAACCAAAGGACCTTGAATCTGAAATCTGGCTATCTTTTATTCCGATCCCATTATCTTTAACTTTTAAGACTAGCTTGCCATTTTCTTTTTTCAGTTCTACAGATACTCTGGTTGCCTTTGCATGGCGAACCACATTGGTAAGTGCTTCCTGAAAAATCCGAAAAACAGTTATGGATAGGTTTTCATCCGAAACATTAACTTCAGAATCCAGATTAATTTCACATTTTATTCCGGTTCTGATTTGAAATTCTTCCAACTGCCATTCGATTGCTGCTGTAAGTCCCAGATCATCCAGTAATCCAGGTCTCAAATTTGTGGATATCCTATGCACCGACTTGTTGGAACTGTCTATCAGATTTAACATTGAATCTATCCTCTTAAACACTGCGTCTTGATTTTTTGGCAGTTTCTTTTTCAAACTGAGCAAGTCCAGATGCAACGCTGTAAGGGCCTGTCCCAGTTCATCGTGGATCTCCCGGGCAATCTGGCTTCTTTCTTCTTCCCGGATTAATTGCAAATGCGCGGCAAGCTCGCGCAATTGCTCACGTGATATTTTCAATTCATCCTCGACCCGTTTCCTCTCAGTAATATCTTCGAACAATAATAAATTGAGGGATTCGCCCGCAGTTGCATATTTTCCTGTTCTTAACTTAAAGACTTTCCCCTCCAATTTTTCATCCCGTATTCCCACTTCAGCATCAAAGGGGATTTTAAACTGGTCGATAGAAAATAACGATTTACGCGTATATATTTCCAGGTCATAAATTACTGCTTCACCGGAAAAAGTTGTGAAACCAATGTGGTTTTGTTTATCATAGATAGCATCAGGATCAATAGCCTCAAGATATTGTCCCTTTTCCCCATTATTCAAATTTATTAATTCTCTGGTAAGTCTTCCGCCTGTCCTTTCAACGGTTATTTGATACTCGGTATCCGGTGCTAATTCTTCACGAACGACAACCAGGCTTATTCCCGTTCTCTGTATTCTTCCTTCCGTGTTTTCCTTTGATCCCGAGCATGCAGTATAACCCACCAAATCCGGATGGATTCCCACTTCGCTCGATGCTCCTGACAGAACAAGCGATAAATCTCTGGTCAGCTCCTTATTGTTCGAGGTTCTCACTTTGAATTTTACTTTTAGATCCTTCTCTGCGTTGCCGTATTCTTTTGCAGTCATCAAGTAGCAGTCTTCTTCATTTTTTATTGCCGGTCTGTGGATTATCTTGCCATTCTCTATCTTCCACTGATTAATTCCGGAAAATGAAAACGGCATCCAGTCCTTGCCGACTTTTTCAGAATCTAAGGGCCCTTTATATATCAGTTCCCATGCGCCACTTTTTGCATACGGCAATTTCTTTATTGCATCAAGCTTGTCCAGGTATTCCTGAATTTTATCAAAGTGGCCTTCTTTCAAAAAGTTTCTTACATGTTCCCTTCTTACCCTTAATCCCACTATGTTTTCCGTAAGCAGCGTAAAGCTGTTTGAATTAAAAATGATATGCCAATCCTCATCAAGATAAAGCTCTAATAAGTCAGCAGTTGATTTGTAAGATTCAAACTCTCTCGTTTTTTGATCAATCCATTTTATAAATGTATCATAAGCTTCCTTTTTATCTTTAACCTCTTTTTGGAGCTCGCGGATTTTTTTTTCTAATTGTTCGTATGTCGGTCTGCCTTTAGACATGACAAAACTCTCGGATCAAATGACTGGATATTTATAATTTAGACTCTACTAAATTCGGATATTAACTCGAAACATCTCTGATTTCCAGGATCGGTCCTCTGACATTTGGAGAGTCAACAAGCGACCTGCCACCACTAACGGTACCATTAATTGTGTGAAAAATCAAGCATCCGGCCTGCTCCCCGGATTCAGGTCCAGGATGAAAGCCAGGATTTGAGTGATTCGCAAGATAAGGATATCTGAACAGACTTATTACCGCTGGAAGAAGAAAGTCAGAGGGCCTGGAACAACTGAGCTGCAAAGGCCCGGACAGCTTGAAGATGAGAACCGGAAGCTTAAGAAGCTGGCGGGCAAGACATTCAGGGGTCTGTCTCGTTCCGACCTTTTCTTTCAATTTTCAAAAAGTTGTTAACTAGTCGCTTAATCTGCAAGGGAAGATATCCGAGTGTGTATCAATCTTCAAAAATATACAGCAAGGCGGCCCGGTAAAATTCAAGCCGATTTCAAGATCCATGTTATTCACTGCCGTATTTCAGGGGCCTGCAGGCCCATAGCCGATTCCTTGGATATCCCAGCGTATTTGCTGTGTTTTCAATCTTTGCATAAAGTCCTTGAAATCCTTTCGCTCCCTAACTGTCCAACTGACTTCGGCGTACGCGCTAAACCGGGGAAAGGTCTGGTATTCAAGGCGCTCGCGGGTGGGAATCCATTCTCCCCACATCTGGCAGCCCATTCCGATTACATGTGGTTGATATTGTTCGGCGAGACCCGGAGGGATAGGCTCGAATGCATAGGCCTTTTCCAGGGGGATATCATCATAGGTATAGTCCAGATAAGTACTGGAATGGAGAGAATTGACAATGTCATGCCCCTCCCTCGCGGCGCGTTCTGCCAGCTCCAGGCTGCCCTTCCAGAAGTGGACAATGGCGTTTTGGGCCAGCTCCCTGCCATCAGACTCAGCCGTCACTTCCTTGCCGCCGGAACTCTTGATAAAGCCATGCAGATCGTCCCCGAGGATTTCATTCCATCCCATCATGCGGTGGCCTTCTCTCTCCAGGAACTGTGACATACGGTTTGTAAAATAGAGCTGCACCTGCGCCGGGCCGGACAGATTCTTACTCTGCATCAGTTCTTTGACCTGGGAAGACGCCAGCCAGTGATCGAACCTGACTTCATCGCCGCCGAGATGAATGACCCTGGACGGGAAAAGATCCATCACCTCCTGGAGAATGTTCTCCAGGAAGGTATAGACCCTTTCATCCGCCACATTAAAAGTGTCGTACTTCTTACCGAATGTCACCGCCACTTCGATAACCCGCCCGCTGGTGCCTATCTCCGGGTAAGCGGCGATTGCAGCGCTGGCGTGACCGGGCATCTCTATTTCCGGAACGATCGTGATATGGCGATCAGCAGCGTACTGCACGATCTCCCTGATCTGCTCCTGGGTATAAAAGCCTGCATGGGGCTTGCCGGTTCTCTCCTTGCTGTCCCAGCCGCCGATCTGGGTGTCTTTTCGCCTGGAGCCAATCTCTGTCAGCTTGGGATAGCGCTTGATCTCGATGCGCCACCCCTGATCGTCTGTCAGGTGCCACTGGAAGACATTCATCTTGTGCAGGGCCATCTGGTCCAGCAGACTCTTTACTGTTTCAGCGCCCTTGAACCAGCGCGCTTCATCGAGCAGGTAAGCACGCCAGCCAAAACGGGGGCTGTCCTTGATCCGGACCTCCGGCACTACCCAGCCGGTGTCCGTTACCCTGGTTTTGCTCAAAATTGCAGGAGGAAACAACTGCAGCAGGGTCTGGATACCGTAGAATGCGCCCGCCGCAGCTCCGGCCCGGATAACGACCTGGCCCGGGGTGGCTGTCAGGCTGTATCCCTCATCCCCCAACTGCAGGGATGGGTCAGAGGCGAGAAGGATCGTGTTGCCGTTTGATCGATCAGGACCCGCTGGAGGAATCACTTTGATCTCCAATTGATATCCTGTCGCAGTCCTTAATTGCCGGGCAAGGTATTCCGCTTCCTTTAAAAAACAGCTATCGGCACAAATAGTACTGGCCGGATTCAGTTGGAATTGCCCCTCGCCCATCTGCAGATCCACTGGCAGCGGGATGATCGCGGGAGTGCTCTGATCGCTGGCTTTAATTTCCGCGGCTGCAAAGGAAAAAAGCACTGCTATTGTAACAATTAAAAACATCCTGAAGATTTTCATTTCACTTCTCTCCTTTCAGATAATTATGGTTACAGGGCATAACTCTCATCAGCCTTTCCTGAGGCGGGCTTAAAACTCCTGCTGACCACTGCCGCAAGATAAAAAACGCGGTGTGCGATAGAGGTCCGTATGGGCTTTGTACATCCAGCCGGGCAGGCATGGACATGAGAGTTTGTTACTTAAACGATTTCGACACATTATATCATGGGGCGAACCACCACGCCATTTTCGGCTGATTCAAGAATGGCCAGGCAGACAGCCACATTGGCGCGGCCGTTAGAGCCATCGCTTCGGTTCGGGGCGCCGTTACGGACAGTGTCCGCGAATTCAACGAACTGCCGGATATATCCCGTAATAAGCCTTCCCGGGCCATAGGGCATTGGGTCGGGACGCTCGATACGGAGCCTGTCGCCGCCGGAGTATACCTCTATTTTATGGTCGGTAAAATCGTACTGCAGCACTCCTTTTTCAAGAAAAATCCTGGTGCGGTCCAGGAATGCCTGGCCATAGCCGTAGAGCGTAAGAACCGCGCTCAGGGCCCGTTTTTCGAATTCGTAGAATACCTGAAGATGGCCCTCGATCTCAAAGCCTTCCTTTGCAGCGCCGAGTATGGCGCGCACTGCGCTGACCTCTGAGCCTGCGAAATAGCGAAACCTGTCTGTGAAATGTATCACCGGGTTCATCACCACCCCGCCCCCGGACAGGGATGGATCGAGCTGCCACCCGGTGCGCTTGGAACCGAAATAGTTGAAAATCTGTGAATCCTCGATCATCAGCAGACTGCCGAACTCCCCGGAGACTATCAGCTCGCGGATGCGCATGGCTCCGGAGTAATAGCGAAGGGTCTGGCCGACCATCAACTGCACTCCCGCATCCCGGGCCGCCTCTATCATCCGGTCGCAGTCTTCCAGGGTCAAGGCAAATGGTTTCTCCACCAGCACGTGCTTGCCGCCGGCGATACAGGTCAGGGTATCCTGGCAGTGGATTCCCGGCGGAGTGGCGATTGCCACGAGATCTAGATCGTCGGACTCCGCGATTTGCTCCACTGTTCGCGCTTCTATTTCGTACTTTTTCGCAAAAGCAGCAGCCTTATCCATGTTCCTGCCGCCCACAGCGACCGGAGCCCAGTCCTTTAAAAAATGAGCGGCCGTAGCAAAACTAACCGCAGCATCACCATAACCCACTATCCCGAGCCTTAACCTGTCCAATTCGACCTCCGATAAATAAAAAAGACTTTTGATGATAGCATTTACAAGCTCAAACAATTCCGAAAAACATTTCATATTTTCGGGATTTCCGACAAGATACTCCAATCCCAGGACTGAACCTTAAGCAATTCCTCGGATATACCGTTACGAGCGAGGTCAGGGTGTGCCCGCTGTTAATGGGCTGTATGTCAGATCCCGGACCCTACAGTTATGGTGACATGGCAAGAGGTATTCACAGCACCGCCGTTGTCCACGGCCCGTGCGGTAATCGAATATGTCCCTGCCGGCACAGAGGACCAAGTGAACTCGTAGGGTGAGGTGTCGTCCTCGCCGAGCTTCGTATCGTCCTGGAAGAACTCCACCAGCGCCACGGAGCCGTCATTATCGTAAGCCTCGGCTGTGATTTTGAAATCTGCTCCGGGACTGAAACTGGCACCCTCGGCCGGCGCCGTAACTTCTACCGCCGGCCGGATGTTATACCGCTCCTCTTTCCCGCTAACCGCCATAGCGCTCACATCCACTACCTCGAAGTTATATCCATGCAGGGATTTTAACTGCTCCAGTTCATTGTTATTCCAGCGGGAGTTTCCCGCACCGGAAATATACCAGTCGCCGCCGTTGTCCGCTAAAATTATCCCGTATTTTTGCAGCGCCCGGGCGATAATGCGCGCCTGCCCTGTAAAACGCGAAATATCATAGTCAGCCTTGAGCCTGAATCTGAGGCCCATGGGCGGAAGATTGGGGTCATCGGATCTCGAGGCGAAATGGGTGGCGGGGTAAACATAAGAGCACTGAGTGACTTCCACTGTGAAACGGATAGCGTGGTTCACCTCACCGGCAGCCACCTCATCATAGCGCACCAGCCCGGCGAGAATCGACAGCCCGGCGGCATCGGCGGAAGTCCACGTATCGGGCCGCAGAGCATTGGAGGCCAGGTCGAAAATTGCGCCCGAGCCCCCTTTCCAGCCTGAGACTTCGTAGTTCATGCTGAAAGTCTCGTAAAGCGTGCAATTGGCACTGTCGAGCACGAGTATGTGACGGTCTCCGGTCGAGGATGGGCCACCTTCGATAGGCGCATTTTCAGGGATCGGATACGGCCCGGGATCGCTCTCATCCCAATAATTGAATTTAACCGGCACCCTGGGCTGGTCTCCGCCTACCACTGTATAGGGTATGCCGCTAACGGGGTTCGAGCTTACATCAGGGTGCAGAGGGTCGAATTGGCCTATCTTTTCGATATAATTATCCGAGTTGGGGTGCACCGGGAAACCCTCGACAGGCTGGTTCCAGGGGTTGTCCGCCGGGAATATCTGGCAGCCGGCGATAACGGGCGGGTTGGTGTTGAGAAGGTTGACAAAGCGCGATCCAGTGGTATCCCCGTCTACGACCAAAGAAACCGCTCCGCCGATAAATCCCTCTGGCAGCACTAGTTTCGCATACTCCGGCCCGGACTCCAGGGGCGCTATTTCAATCCCATTCAATAGAACCCTGATCCCGGCTCCCTGAGTCATATTCTCGAGGATGATCTCTACTGTATCCCCAGGCAGGGCATGCGCCGGGGAGATCGAGGAGATCGCCGGCGGGCCCCAGATAATCAGGTCCGGCTCCCGGAGCCCGGAGAGAATTTTAAGCATGGCGAGCAGGTCGAAAATATTTACCCGGCCGTCCTCTGATTTATCCACATTGGCGATCACGCGCTGCCTGTCCGAGCCGGTCTCGCCTGAGGAGATTATCCTGAGTAATGATAGAAGGTCAAGGATGTTGACCCGGCCATCATCGTTTATATCACCCCGGTATGTGGAGCCTGCAGAAGATGGAGCTTGTGAAAAGGAGATTGTCGTTGCAAAGAAAACAACCAGGACCGAAAGGCAAAGAAAAAGCTTACGTTTGAGCATTTCAGGACTCCTGATATCGGATTGTCATAGGGAGTCACAGAGACTCTCCGGCTGATCACGCAGGGATTATATCAAAATGCCCGGTATAATTCAATCGATCTGGAGTGCAGCTTATAATCCGGACAAAGAGTGCAGTCCATAGTTCATACAGTTCAACTGTGATTGACTACATCTTTATAATCCGGTTTCTAAAATGTTGAAAGGAAAATTTTAAAGAAATATCCTCTACTCAAAAACTCGCCGCCCCAAAGTGCCTCCGATCCATCCGGTGCTATCTTGAATATCTCTCGAGCCGTTATGCTCTTACTACAGGGAGCATTAAATAGTTTCCATTTATATTGTTTTTATATGCTTTAGCCTTGGATATTAATATAGGTTGAGTAAACAGGAATGATTTACCAGATGTCGATTCTTACATTTAAGGCGCCGGCTAATGATTTACCTGACAACGGTTGAAATACCCCGGGAGAAAAGCTTCTACAACTGCCGAAAAGAGGTTTTAGTACAACTACCTGGGATGATAAAGCCATCCAGGGTGAAACTAAAGACTATAAGAAGCCCTGAAGTCTGAGGACCCTGTTTCTGGAGCGTGTAGAAGACAAGTAATTTCCATCATCGCCATACTAGATGTACAATGCCCAGGCAGGCCTTTGCGCAGGCTTCCTGCGCGTAGGCGAGCTTGGCGAAGCGGAGTAAAGGACATAATTGCCAGGATTAACTTTTGTTTCTTTTTGTTTAAAAAGAAATGGTTTTGCTTCTTTTGCCACCAAAAGAAGAATAAAAATTTCCTTTACGGATAGATGCAAACAATTTTATGACCTGAGTAGTAATTATCTTTTAATGAACTACCCCGCAGCAAGCTGCGGGGTATCTGTTCAGAACTCGATTTATGAATTTGATGCCACACTTTCCCCCCACCCGCAGCGGGCACGCATGCCGTGCCCTTACGCCTGGCATCAGCAGCAGACTACCCCGCAGCAGAGCTTTGAGGAATTCTTTTCGATCAAACCCGAAGAGATTAATAATTAGCTTGCAAAGTTGCCGTACAGGCTTTAAATAATATGCTTTATGGCAAGTTTTTCTTATTTTTCCGGTTGAGCAGGATGTTCACGCGTTCACGAGCGAACTCATCGTGGACCTTCAAGTTCTCTAACCATTATCTGAGCGAGGAGACACGATTCAATGAGCCCTGTTCTCACAAAACAAAAGCGCCTTCTTTCCCTGGATGCGTACCGTGGACTGACGATGTTTCTCATGGTCTCGGCGGGTTTCGGGCTGGGCGTTCTGGCGGACAATCCCGGCTGGAAATGGCTGGCCCACCAGGTCGACCATGTCGCCTGGCAAGGCTGCGTGCTTTGGGACCTGATCCAGCCCTCTTTTATTTTCATTGTCGGAGTGGCCATGCCTTTTGCCTTTGCCGTAAGGCAGGAACGGGGAGAGAAGAGGGGACAGATTTTCAAGCATGTCTGGAAACGTTCTCTAATACTGCTCCTGCTCGGGGTAGGACGGGTTTGCATATTCAGAAACGAGCTGGTATTCGACATGACAACTGTCCTTCAACAGATTGCCGTGGCTTATTTCTTCGCTTTCTTCGTGCTGGGCAGGGGAATAAAAGTCCAATTTCTTGTCGCTTCCCTGATCCTGTTAACTGACTGGGCCCTGTTTCAATTCTGGCCCGGAGTAGGGCCAGCAGGTCCATGGGCTAAAAACGTCAACTTCCATTCGGCAGTCGAGCTATGGGTCTTCGGAAGCTTATCTCCCGGAGGGTATGCCGGCTTTAACGCTTTCGGCTCGATTGCGACAGTCATTTTCGGTGTCATGGCCGGAGAGCTTCTCCGCAAGGAAATCGGCGAAATACCGAAGGTTGCGTTCCTGGCTCTGGCCGGAATTGCCGGGATTGTGATCGGAGTCCTGCTCAATCCGGTAGTTCCGGTGATAAAAAGGATCTGGACCCCTTCCTGGACAATCTACAGCGCCGGCTGGGGCTCTCTTCTGCTGGCCGTATTCTACTGGGTAATCGAGGTTCTGGGCAAGCGCAAGTGGTGCTTTATTTTCATGGTAGTGGGCATGAATTCGATCACCATCTACATGCTTGTCAGCTTTCTGCGCGGCGATATCTGGTCCTGGCTCTGGGTTTTCACGAGCGGAATACTCACACCTCTGGGCAACCTCGGTACAATAATCCAGTCGGTGCTGGTACTGGCAGTGTTCTGGTATATGGTATACTGGATGTACAAACGTCAGATTTTCCTGAAAGTCGGCTGAACAGACATCCCGATTTTCTGCTTTTTTTTCAAGGAGTATCCAGCGGCAGTGTAGAAAACAGATTGTTATTCTGCAATCCGACTTCCTGGCCGCCTCCCGATGTGGAATGATATATCCTGAGAAAATCCAAAGGGCTTGGAATTCCTTTTCCAAGCCCTTTGAATTTAATGCTCTACCCTGAGGGGCTCCTTTTTCGACTTTGATCGGAGTCCTGACTGGAGAAAGCACCTTACAAATTGGACAGTCCTTTAAATCGCGCAGCAGTCGAACGGATTATCGGCTTTTTATGACCTTGGCTTTTTAACACGATCAGTCTCCCAGCCAAAGGCGACTCGTTACACAGCCGCCAGTGCTTGCTCCAAATCATGACACAAATCCTCCGGATCCTCGATTCCGACCGATAACCTGAAGATACCCTCAGCGGCAAACTGTCGATAAGACTCTAGTTGAGAAGCGCTCAGTTTAAATGACGTCTCAAGCATGTTTTCAGTGGGCA
>DATKXY010000166.1:0-46384 GCA_035528795.1 archaeon
CCGCTGGGCGCCTGTTTTCGCTCTTGTCTACGGTCTGGCCCTGGCCACCAAGTTCACGGCTTTTTTGATTCCGCTTCCCCTGACGATTTATGTTCTTTTGAGCAGGCGTTTCAAGGAAGCCGCCTGGCCGGTGGGGATCGCCCTTGTGGTCAGTCCCTTGATCATGCTGGGGATGATTCCCCAGTGGTGGCACAACCCTGTCGAGGGCTTGTACGGTTTCATTACAGGCAGCGTGACTCGTTCGGGGTGGGCGACCATTCCCACTTACTATCTGGGGAAGCAATACTCTTTTAATCCGTCCTGGCATCACAGCCTGGTATATACTCTGTTCACGGTGTCGCCCTTAGTGCTGGCGCTTTTTTTCTACGGCCTGTGGCGCACTTTGCGGCGGCCTTTTACTGACCGGTGGGCGACCCACATGGGACTTCACTGGCTGGTCTTTATGCTGGTGATGATGCTTCCCGGCTCTCCAGGGTATGACGGGGTGCGGTTGTTTTTGCCTGCTTTTGCGTTCCTGGCTGTCATTTCGGCTAACGGGTTTTATCACTTTGCCACCCGGGATTTGCCATCTTTTCTCGGCCTGGTACCCTGGCTCAGCTCCAGGGTGAGAGCTTTGGCGGCTCCTCTGGTTCTGGTTGTGATGGTAATCGCTTCCTCTATGGTTCTGGCTCGTCTTCACCCCTATGAGCTGTGTTATTACAACAGCCTAGCTGGAGGGATCTCCGGTGCTCACTCTCTCGGGATGGAGACCACTTACTGGCTGGACCCGGTCAATGACAAAGCCTGCCGGTTAATCAACGATACCTTGCCGGATTCGTCAGCGGTTTTTACCAGGAATAACAAGCATTTTGTTTTTCTTCAGCGACTGGGAAAAATCAAGCCTTCATTGATATTCCGCCAGCACGGCTGTGGATATATTCTCCAATACTATCGGCAGGGCCTGTTCAATGACCAGGACTGGCTGCTCGACCGTTTGGGTACTCCATTGACAGAACTCGGAATAGATAGTGTGCGATTAATTGTTATTTTCCAATTTCCACAGGTTGCAGAGGAGATACTGGAGGCCCTCGGCAACTCGAAAAGCCCCGAATCGCTTTACGAAATGGCGCTAATTTACCCGATGCTGGGCCTGCCTGACTCGAGTATCGCGCATTTGAAGAGATATCTTGAACTCAGACCCAAAGACTACAAAGCCAATATGTTGATGGCTTCCTTATGCCTGGACAACAAGCAACCTGGCGCGGCGGTTGAATGCCTTCAGCGGGTGGCCGACAGCGAGGATGATCAGCAGTTGCGGCATTATTATATGGGAGTGGCTTATAATCAGCTTGGGAAATCCGAGCAGGCTGTTGCCTTTTTCAAGCAGTCACTTGAATACCAGAAACATGATTACTTGACATTAATCAATCTTGGAGAGCTTTATTACAGGATGGGAAGGCTCGAGGAATCCGCACAGCAGTATGAACTTGTGCTGCAGAATAAACCTGAAGATGAAAGTGCGCTCAACATGCTGGGAGAAATCAGCGAAAAATTGAAAAACACCGGGAATGCAAAATATTATTATAAAAGGCTTTTGGATGTTAAACCCAAAGACCTGGAAACTCTGGTAAAACTAGGGCGGCTTGAACGCGGCGAGGGGAATTTAAAACAGGCGGAACAATATTTTATCCGGGCTCTCGAGGTTGACAGCACTGATCTGTCAGCCCATTTAAATCTGGGAATTCTGTTTGCGGAAACCGGTAAACCGGATCTGGCGGAAAAGCATTATCAAATAGTCCTGAGAGAGCACCCGGATGACAGCAAGGCCCATCTGGCTCTGGCAATATTATACCGGAAAGATCCCATGCGCAAGGCGCTGGCGCTGGAACATTTTCGTATCCTGATGCGGCTCTTACCCGGACGGGCTGAATTCATCGAGAAAAATTTCATCCAGCCACTTCAGGCAGAGCTTGCCAGTCAGGCCGGGAGGCCCTAAGAATTTTCCACAGAGCACAAAGTAAGCTACATCTTTTACGAGAATATTATGTGCCTGCCAGAAAGGGCGCCTGATGAGAAGGCACCCTTTCTGGTACAACGGCTCTTGTGTCAATACTATTTTTCCAGCCTCAAAGGCACGAAGAATTTTGCGCCGCCCCTTTCAGTACGATAAATCCGGAGAAGTACGATATCACCTTTGACCTGAGAGACAATCCTGTTGAAATCAGCCACGGAATTTACTTCTTTCCGGTCCGCCTCCAGAATGATATCGCCTTCTTGCAGCCTGGCCCTGGCTGCGTTGCTGGTCGGGTCGACCTCGACAATAATTACGCCTTTCTGGTTTTCATCAAGGTCGTTCTGCTGACGGATCTGAGGGGTGAGATTCTCAAGGACCAGGCCGGTTTTTTCCTTTGTCGACTGGGAACTTCTGCCTGCAAGCTGCGGCTGTTCCGGCCTTTCCCCAAGCACTACCTTGAATTTCATCTCTTTGCCTTCACGCAAGACAGTGAACTCCGCCTCGGTACCCGGCTTGATCATGGCCACTTTATTCTGCAGGTCGGTCCTGTTCTTGACAGGCTCTCCATTGACACGAGTAATAATATCATATGGCTTGATGCCTGCTTTTTCAGCCGGGGTGTCTTTCTGGACATCCGGGATCAGTACGCCGATCCCTGGTTTCACATTAAGCTCTTTGGCTATGTCGCTGTCTATGTCCTGGATATATACCCCGAGCCAGCCGCGGGAAACTCGGCCCTCGGTAATGAGGAGATCCATGACCTGCTTGGCCATATTGATCGGAATGGCAAACCCGATTCCCTGGCTGCCGCCGGTCTGGCTGAAAATCACGGCGTTGATACCGACTACGGCCCCGTCAAGATTTACCAGAGCCCCTCCGGAGTTACCAGGATTGATAGCCGCATCGGTTTGGATGAAGTTTTCATACTGGCTGATTCCGACCCCGGTTTCGCGTCCTAAGGCAGAGACAATCCCCAGAGTGACTGTTTCGGAAAGCTTGTAAGGACTGCCTATGGCCATGACCCACTCCCCAATACGCAGCTTTTCCGAATCTCCGAGGTAAGCTACCGGCAGGTCTTTAGCATCCACCAGCTTGATCACCGCAATATCCGAAGGGGGGTCAGTGCCCACTATTTTGGCTTGGAACTCTCTTTTATCGGAAAGAGAGACTGTCAGATCGTCGGCACCTTCAACCACATGGTTGTTGGTCAGGATATAACCGTCTTTAGAGACAATTACGCCGCTGCCCACACCCTCTGTGCGCCGTTCCTGATAGCCGCGGTTTGGCGGCTGATTGCCCCTGGGCGAGCCGAAAAACCAATCGAATGGATCGAAATTAGGCACCTGAACGACTTTGGTGCTGGTGATCGAAACCACCATAGGGATGACTTTTTCCGCGACATCAGCGAACACCTGCTTGAACTGCGGGGCCCGTGTCTCTAAAGGCGCGAGTGGGGGGCTTTCAGCGCCGAAGCGCGACTGGGCGGCCAGCTTTTTCACGGCTATTACCGGAGTCTCACTGCAAGCTGAAAGGCCGAGAAGGATTGAGAGAATCAAGCTCAACCGCGAAATTTTTTTGGTAAATGCTGAGATATTCATATGTTACCTCCCGGGTTAAAATCCATTAAAAGCGACAGAAGAAAATTTATTCTCCCAAGCCACATCGAAAGAAATGCAAATAGCGAACCAGAAAATAAACCTGGCCAAAAAAATGACCACAATTTTAATCAAAAAAACATTTTAGGAACCTTTTTCTTATGAAAATATAATGAGTTACAATCGTCAAGTCCATATAAAATAAATTTAATATAAGCCCGGTCACCCTTGTCTGCCGAGATTTCACACCTTCAATCAACCGCTACGGATACCCTAATTGGGAGTGCCGTTACTACTTAAATACCGCAAAAAAGGTATAATCGAGTGAAAATAATCAGACTGGTGAATGCTCCTTGTGTTACCATACCGGTTTAGTTAATTTAATCAGTCTTTTTGAGATGGAGGCAAGAGAGAAAACCCGAACGCCTTTTCAGTTTCAGCTTTACTGTTTCAAGGAAAGGTTATTTTTATCTTCTTTAAAAAACTCGAATTTTTTTTGCTGCAAGGATTATCCAATAGTGGAGTGAATTGAAATGGAAGAGAAAAGAAGAGCAGGAAATGTGCGCCGCCGCCTGGGACGGACAGGTCTTGAGGTAAGCGAGATCAGTCTTGGCTGCTGGACTATCGGGGGGCCAAATTGGAGCGAGGGCATTCCGGTGGGCTGGGGCGACCCGGATGAGGATAAAGCCAGAAAAGCGGTCGAGCGCGGCCTGGAAATGGGATGCAACCATTTCGATACCGCTGACAGTTACGGCAGCGGCCGTTCCGAGCAGTTGCTGGGTAAAATTCTCGGCTCAAGGCGAAAAGCGCTGGTACTGGCCACCAAAGTGGGCTGGTCGAGAGGAACTGCTGAGCATGCTTATCATCCCCTGCATATCAGGCACCAGATCGAACAGAGCCTCGAAAACCTGAGGACTGATTATGTTGATATTTACTATTTCCACCATGGTGATTTCGGCCCTGGCGACTGTTACCTGGATCATGCCGTTGAGCTTATGCAGCGCTTGAAAGAGGAGGGCAAGATCCGCTTTATCGGCCAAAGTGCATACACCCAGGAGGATTTTGAAAAGCTGATCCCCAGGGTGGATCCGGATGTAATTCAGGCCAGGGCGCACATGCTGGACCTGATGATGATCGGGCCTGATTCGAGGGTGGCAAGGATCATTGCTGACAGAGACCTCGGATTTGTCGCTTTCAGTCCAATGGCGCAGGGGCTGCTGCTCGGCAAATACAGCCCGGATAATGAGCCGGTATTCCCCGATGGGGACAACCGCAGGGGGAGCCCCTGGTTCAAGGCCGATTTCTTGAAAGCTCTGGCTCCCGCGCTTTCCAGTCTCAAAGAGCGCCATGGCTCGAGTACCGGCGACCTGGTAAGGGTGAGCCTGCAGTATGTTCTTTCTTACCCGGTGGTCAGTTGTGTGATTCCGGGTTTCAGGAACATGACCCAGGTTGAAATGAACCTGGCAGCGGCAGGCAAACCCTTGAGCGGTGCAGAGGTTAAATGGATCAGGCAGTCGTTCGAAGGTTTGATGATTATTTGAGCAGACAGAATCGAAAGGGAAAAAACGAGGTGAAGGAGGGTAATAATTCTGTTAGAAACCGCAGACACCAGGTCTGGTTGAGTGAGGAAGACCGGGAATTTCTCGATTCGCTGATCGACCGCTCGGGATTGATCAACCGGCTGATCATGCGGCTTTACCTGGATATTGACATTCTGGGGCTTGATCGGTGGTATGCCTATATCCAGCGCTTGAAAGGGAAGAAGCGGCTGATCAACCAGCTTTCCTACTGGCCGGTACGGATTCTCGAAAGGATTTCAGCTCTTTATGTCGGCGGTTCTCTCACAGCGGCTGAGCAGAAAACTTTCGGCCGGATCTGCCGCCTGGATGATTACAAACTATCCCGCTACAATGCGCTTATTTTCGGCTCTATCACCGGTTTTTTCTTTATTTCCTCGGGTAAGTTCACCTCCTGGCTCGGGACATTCGGCACGATTTTCGATACCCCGCTCGGACTGACCTCCTCTTTTCTGTACACCTGGGGCGCGGTAAGTCTCGCTGTCGATATTTTCAGAGCTGTCGACAGCTACATTCGCCGGAAATCCCACATGCCGTTCGGTTTATTCCCCTTCGTGATCAACTCCACCACTTTCCTGAAACGGCTGCTCGACCGTTGGCGCTGACTGCCACCTCCCCCCCTTCAGGCCGTGAGTAAATAAGACACGAGCTGGGTGATAAATTTCGCATACAACACGCCCACCTCGACCGCCCCTCCTTTAGGGGCCTGGGCGTTGATTCTCGGCTCGCCCCAGTCCACCCAGCCCCCGACCCAGTGGGGAGCCAGATCAGTGGTCAAGGCGCAGGTCTTCCCTTTTCCGCTGCGGCCGAAAACGAGCAGAGGGCATTCCTCGCCTAAAAAAGACAGCCTGTCCCCTTGGATTTTCAACAGTCGCGCTGAAAGCGCGAGCACGGCACCCTCTTTGAGGCTTGTCCCGTTGAAACCGCAGAATATCGGCGGCTCATCCCAGGGCAGCCCCTCAAGGCAGGGGTGTTTATGAGCGACTTTGGGAACAACGCCCTGGCACCAGTTTATCCGGTCATCAGCCTGCCTGCACTCGACAGGGAGCAGACCTGCAATAGGCCCCTGGTGGTACCCGCCCTTGAGCCCGTGAAAAGACTCCCACCCCCCGATCATCAGAAACGAGGTTCCTTCATTTACACTCCGGACTAAGGACTGAACTGCAGCGGGGCTCAGGTTCTTTGACGGGTAATCGCTGATTATGAAAAGTCCGCTCGCGCGCTCTAACTCCCTGGGCGAAACAGCTTCGCTGCTCGGGCAGTAGGAGAAACCGATTCCTGCATGTGCAAGCACTCCGCCAAGATAAGCGGCCGCACCCTGAAGGCTGTCATCGCCCATGTAAAGAACTTTTTTATCCTCAGACATCACAATGCTCCGGTCAAGTAAAATCAATTAAAAGTTTGCTGGTTGTCACCAGAGAAGATGCTTGAAGATAATGTAATCAGAATCGGCAGAAGATACAAGCCGCGCAAGTCAGGTTTCAAGCTCCACAGTGTTTGCGGAACCGGGGTCTGATTTTTTCCTTATAGATTCCATAGGCCAGAAAGAGAATCAAAATCACTGCACCGGCGGTCTCAAGCCAGGCAGGGAAAACCTCCAGGGCCGCGCCCAGGGCGGCTTTCGGATCGAGCTTGAAAACGCTGTAGATGTAGTCGAGCAGAAGGCCGCAGGCCAGCGCGGAAACGGCGACACCAGCAAGATAAACCGCGGTCGAGCGCGGACCAAGGATGCGCCAGATTACAGTCAAAGACGAGATATTGGTCGCCGGGCCCACGAGGAGCAGAATCAGGGCCAGTCCGGGACTCAAACCCTTGGCGATCAGGGCTGCGGCGAGCGGGGTGCTCGAGGTGGCGCAGATATAAAGGGGGATTCCCATGGCGAGAATAACCGCGGTTGCCGCCGGTTTACCTCCAGGCAAGGCGCCGAATAAATCAGGGGGCAGGGCAAAGGAGACCAGCCCGGCCAGAATCAGTCCCCAGGCCAGATACCAGGAGAGGTCCGCAAAAAGCACGAAAAAACTGTAATGCAGGCCTTCGGCCAATTTCAGGTGAAGCGGTGACTGCTGCCCCTGCCCGGCTGCCGGACTTTCCAGAGGCTCGACAGGTCTTGTTTGCCCGGCTGGCTCGGGGTTAATAAAAAAATCGGCTGCGCCGGTTGCCAGCGCAGTGACCAAGGCAGCCACAGGACGCGCCACGGTCATCAGCGGATCGAGCATGGCATAGGAGACGGCGATCGAATCGACCCCGGTCTCAGGGGTCGAGATAAGGAACGAGCTGGTGGCTGCCCGTGAAGCCCCTCCTTTGCGCAGAGCGGCTGCAGTAGGCAGCACGCTGCACGAGCAGAGGGGAAGGGGGATGCCGAGCAGGGAGGCGTTCAGCACAGAGCGCAGTCTGCGGCCTCCCAGGTAGCGGGCCACGGTTTTTTCAGTGAAAAAGGCGCGCACCACTCCGGCCAGAAAAAACCCGCCCAGCAGATATACCGAGACCTCTTTAGTAAAAAACCAGATTTCTTTTAGCAGATCAATAAGCATCGATTTTCCTGGAGTTTGTAAACTTGGTGATTTAAACCAAAACTGGCAGATTTAGTTACAAAAGAGCAAATTTTTATCAAGTTTCCTTAAGGTCAGGACCTAAAATAACAAGAGTTCGAGATCTAAGCTATGGAAGATATGTTGCCGGATACGGAGATTTTCGGCCCCATGAAAGGGTCAGGCAATGGAGTGCCGGTCGTAGAATGGCAGGATTTGAATAAATAAGGGGGCGCAGCGTGTCCCACGCGTCGCGCCCCCTAAATTGTGCTTATAATGGCGGCAATAAATTAAGGCAGGAAGTTCTCCATGGCCCAGATTCCTCCCGAATAGATGGCGGTGGAGGTTCTGGAGATAGCAATCTGCCGCCCATCCGGATGAGCGCTCAGATACCAGAACATTCCATTAATTCCTATTTTCTGGGGTTCTCCGCCCGCTGCTGAAACTCGACGCAAGTCCCATTTATATGATTCCCCATCGCTTTCACTATCTGGCTGACTACAGAAGAGAATAAATTTCCCATCCGCAGTCCAGGTTCGACTCCATAAATGCACCCCTTTATATAGTTCCCGGGGTTCTCCTCCAGTAACCGGTATGACCTTTAGAGACGATGTGTACTTCTGAGACGTTTTATTAATTGAATTGGTACTGAAGGTTAACCACTGACCATCCGGTGAGCGGGACGGCATCGCAATTATTTCACCCGAGGGCGCGCGATAGATTTCTTTTTCCAGACCACTCTCGAGGTCTCGAGCCAGTATTTGCCAGTAATCTTTTGTGCTGTCCCTGCGCACCAGGAAAATAGCTTTCCCATCACGAGAGCACTGGGGCCACGGCGGTACATTTTGCTCAAGTATCACAACCAGGGTAACCTCGCCTGTTTGAGTATCGATCCGATAGATTCCCCTGCGATTGTCAGGTTCGCTGACTACAAAAATGAAGCGACTGTCAGGAGACCAGCAGGGCCAACAGAAACTTTCGAGTCCCTTAGGGAATATTTCGCGATCCTTACCGGTTTCCAGAGAGCGAACACAAAGAACATTACCAGTACGAATATAAACGTTTCCAAGACACGCCAGGCCCCGTTTGGACACGTATGCCAGGTATTTCCCGTCAGGCGAGTAATCTCCATATGTATTGTATCCCTCGTAACGTTCAATTGCTTTCTTCGCCGGCCCCAGGATTTTGCCTGTCTGCGGATCGAGCTCCGCGGTATAAATATCATTATAACTTTCTTTCAGACAATAGTAGAAAGAACCTTTCCTGGTGAACCCTAATGGTTCAACTGGTCCGATATTCGTTTTAACCAGCTCCGGGGCGCCCTGAGGTTTCCCGTCAGCGATCTTGATCAGGAAGGCATCCCAGGTCCCGCTCCGGTCGCTGGCAAAGAGAATCCTCTTTCCATCCGGCGCCCAGCCGAGGACATAGTCATGGGCCGGGTGCTCGACCAGCGGAATTTCACTGCTACCATCAACCGCCAGCAGGAAGATGTCGTGATTGGATGAGGCTTCTGATGAGGCTTCTTTGGGCGGCGAGTCATAGGCAATATAGCGCCCATCCGGTGATAGGCTGATGTGCGAATATCCAGTGGTCCCGAGACGTCCTGGTGTTTTGAGAACGCCGATAGACCCATCTGTACAGGAAACCGTCACAATCTGGGAAGTGCCATCATTTTTATAGACAACTGCCAGAATTTGCCTGCCGTCCGGGAACCAACCAAAAGGTTCGACATATTTTTCTTTCTCTGCCTCTGCATTACCATAGATAATGCGCGGCTTCGAGCCATCGAGCGCGATAACGCGCAGTTCATAATATCCCTTCTTATTGTACCAGGTATAAACAATCTGCTTGCTATCAGGCGACCATCTGGACTCCTCGGCATACTCCTCCCCTGTACCATTGTCCGTAAGATGGCGCTTCTTCCCTGAGTCTTGATCATAAACCCTCAGATCACCGGTACCCCCGTCAGCGTAAGAGATATACCGCCCGTCAGGTGAAATAGCGCCACCCCCAGACACCGTAGAATCAGCCTGTACCTTTCTTACCAGCAGGGCTTTTGGCCTGGCGAGGCTTACAGCTTGCTCGAGTGCGTCAAGCCGGTTGCGGGCCTCGGCCGCTACCTCCAGCTGGTCGGCGTATTCCCGGATTACCTTTTGATAGGCTTTCTGCGCCTGCTGTTTCCCCTGCTTTTCATAGCACAGCCCAATATAAAGCTGAGACTTAGCCGCATATTTTCTTTCCTCCGGATATTTTGTGATCAGCTCATCAAATAGTTTGATCGCTCCCTCCATGTCCCCTTTTGTTTCCATGGTGAATTTGGCTTTTTCAAAAAGAACGCTTGCTGCCGAAGAAGCCTGACATCCGGAGTAGATCAAAAAGAGGGCGACAAAGGGAACCAGAACAAATGCCTTTCGGAAATTCATGATGCTACCTCCTGTTAGTGTGAAAGTTTACTCTACACTAACAATGTAGCAGATTTGTCTGTCTGAGTTGTCAAATGGAAGTAAATAAATGTCAAAGGATTGTAAAAAGCGGCCCTTACCCCATAAACCGATATCCTGTGCCGTAAACAGAGAAGATATACCTGGGGCGGGCGGGGTCCTCCTCGATTTTCTTTCTCAATTTAAGGATATGATTATCAATGGTGCGGGTGGTGGGAAAACTTTCATAGCCCCAGATTTTATCAAGCAAATCGTTTCGCGAAACCACCTCGCCCCTGTGGGCAATCAGATATTTCAGGATTTCCATTTCCAGAGAGGTAAGATCCAGCTCTTTCCCTTTGCACAAGGCTTTAAATCTGGCAAAATCAATTTCAACATCACCAAAGGAATAAATCTGGGGAACCGTTTTTTCCTTCCTTTCAGCGCGCCTAAGGTGTGCTTTTATCCGGGCCAGGAGCTCTCGAACGCTGAATGGCTTGGTTATATAATCGTCAGCACCGATTTCCAGCCCAACCACCTTGTCGATTTCTTCGCCTTTGGCAGTGAGCATGATAATCGGGATGCCGATATTTTTTTGCCGAAGTTCTCGACAGACCTCCAGACCATCCATCTCCGGCAGCATAAGGTCAAGAATAATCAGCTCGGGTGTTTCTTCCATGGCTTTGCGCAGACCTTCCTTGCCATCGGAGGCCCAGTCCAATTCATATCCATAGTCAGCCAGGTTGAGTTTCAATCCTTTCACCAGGTCTTCTTCATCTTCAATAATTAATATCTTTTTGTTCATTTTATTTTCTCTTTTTCGCCTGTTGTGGATATTGGGAGAATCACGGAAAAGATACTGCCTTTCCCTGGTTCACTATCGACTTGAATCCTGCCGCCGTGAGCCTCGACAGTATGTTTGACCAGGGTGAGGCCCAATCCGCTGCCCCTGGTCTCAGAGACGATTTTATTTTTTGACTGATAGAATCTTTGAAAAATTTTTGAGACCTCTGCCGGCGAAATTCCGATGCCTTTATCCGCGACCTGGAGGACAGCATTTTCATCGTCTCTAAATAATTTCACGGTCACTTCTTTATTCGCCGGTGAAAATTTCAGCGCATTGCTCAATAGATTGATTAAAACGCTGGCCAGAGCTTCGCCATCAAAACTCATTTCCGGAAGATCCGAGGCAATAGCTGTTTGAATGGCAACCCCTTTTTTCTCTAAATGGTAGCGGTATGATTCTAAAGTATCCCGGACGACTTTAGCCAGACTGCCTTTTTTAAAATAGAATTCTTTTCGGCCCATCTCGATTCTGGAAAAATCAAGAACATTGTTGATCAGGTGCGATAAGCGCTCGCTTTCCTTGGTGATTATCTGATAGCATTCTTTTCTTTCTCGATTTGTGAGATTTTTTTTGCGTTGGAGTGTCTCCCCGTAAAGACGAATGAGGGTTAGCGGAGTTTTTAGCTCGTGGGAGATATTATGAACGAATTCGGTTTTTAAACGAGTGGTTTCCGATTCACGGGAAATATCACGCGCTATCAGAAAAGCGCCTAAAAGCATTAAAGCTATAATAACAGTCAGCAGAATCCCGTAGAAAAAAATCTCCCGACTTGCTGTTCGCTCAAGGGTTTTTATTTCGGGGTGAGAAACGAGAAGCCTCCAGGGCAGGGGAAACAAGCGAAAAGATAAGGCCAGAGAGCCGGTTGGAGTTATTTCTTCTTTTCCGGTGATGATATTACATCCTCTTTCATCAATGATCTGAAAACCCAACCCGGAGTCCTGTTTTAGATCCTCCACGAGTTTCGGTATTATTTCATTTTTTAGTGAGTTGGGCTCCCAGCAAAAACCGCCATAAAAAGTATGTTCTGAAGGAGAATTTTGCAAAATAGAATAAGAAACCAGACAAAAATCTTTTTCTAAAGGAATAAGCAAACGGCCTGGTACAACTTCACCTGCCACTTTGGATAGGGATAACCTCTCCTTTAGCTTTGGAATAACCTTTCTCTCTAAAAATTCTGTAAAAATGAGGGCTTGCCTGTAAGGAGATTCTTTTTTTCTTATAGCATTGTAAGATTTTCGAATTTCAGGGAATTCTCCCTCCTTAAATTTCCGGTTTAGAATTGATTCAATTTCCACGATGAAAAAATCATAAGTGGCAATGTCAAGAAGCCAGACTCCATCCTGTATTTTTTTGTAAAGATCGAGCAAAATTTCAGGGTTCGTTTCTTTATTTCTACGCTGGCTGATTTCATACAATTGAAAAACGGCAGTGATACCATAAGGATGTCCTGCCTTATTTTGGAATTGTCCGTAGCTGCTGGAAAGTTCGTTATATACTTTATAAGCTTCAGCATATTTTTCAGAGGATAAAAGGCAGCGTCCCAGGCCCTCCAAGGCCATGGCCCGGTGCTGCTTTGAAGGTGCAGACAAAGTACATTCCTTATAAATTGCAGCAGCTTGAGAGTAATTTTTCTGAGAGAATTCAAAAAATTCGGCTCTCTGGAATGATCGTCCAAATTGACTGTTTGTTATGTCCTTGTCCCATTTGAAGACCGATGCATCTTCGCTTCCCGTTACAGGAAAAATGATATGATAATCGTCATCAAGGAGAAAAAGCTGTCCGGCGTCAACCTTGGAAAGTAAGGCAGACCTGAAGGAGGTTTGATTAGAATTTTTTAGCTGGATTAAACTACTGAAGTTTTCTGGATTTAAAGCTTTTATTTCGAGATCAAGAAGCGCTCCTTCGATGGATTTAAGGGCAGTTTCGCCTGAAATCCAGAGATTCGATTCCAGAATTTTCTTTACAGTTTCGCGCCTCTTGGAAAAGGTGCTCAAGCTTAAATATCCCACAATTAATGAAGGCAGGAAAATTGCCAGAAGGAAAATAAAGCTAATTTTTCTGTGGGCTAATATTCTGTAAGTAAATATTTTCATTTCTGAGGTAGAAATATGGTTTGAATTTTATACCCTCCTTCAATTTATATAAAATTAACTATCAAAATGTCAAAAAAATGTAAAACATTGTCCGCAAATGTTAACGATGATCTCTTAATCCACCAGCTTTGCTGGTGGTCCAAGCTTTGCTATGCGGGTAAGTGAGAGATAATATCACCGATAAGATTTGTTAACATGTACATGGTTTGAATCAGAAGATACCTGAAAAATTTGTGAATAATGCAGGATAACAAAAGGGACACAACAATTAAGCATTGTGTCCCTTTAACTCGTTCCTGTTGTGCAGCCTTGAATCAAGGCAGGAAGTTCTCCATGACCCAGATTCCAGAATAGGTGGAGGGGGTGGCGGAGGTGAAGGAAATCCGCCGCCCATCCGGATGAGCACTCGGACTCCTAGTCGCCACACCCAAGCCTAGTCTCTGGGGTTTTCCGCCCGCTACTGAAATTCGACATAAGTCCCATTCGTGAGGGTTCCCATTCTCTTCTATTTCTGACGGCCCTGTGAAGAGAATATATCTTCCATCCGCGGACCATATTGGATTAACTAAATAACCTTTACACAATTCCCGTGGTTCTCCCCCGGCAACCGGTATGACTTTCAGAAACATTCCATTCTTGACACTAATGAAGCATAACCACTGACCGTCCGGTGAGCGGGATAACTCCCAAATTTTTTCATCCGAGGGAGCGCGATAGATTTCTTTTTCTATCCCACTCTCGAGGTCTCGAACCACTATTTGACAGTAATCTTTTGTCCTATCCTTGCGCACCATGTAAATAGCTTTCCCGTCACGTGAGTACTTGGGCCTCGGCGGAATTTCTTGCTCAAGTATCACAACTTGGGTAACTTCGCCTGTTTGAGCATCGATCCGGTAGATTCCTCTGTTATTGTAAGGCGCATCCCACTTAACTACAAAAATGAAGCGACTGTCAGGAGACCAGCAGGGCATACCGAACCTTTTGAGTCCCTCAGGGAAGATTTCGCGATCCTTACCAGTTTCCAGAGAGCGGATACAGAGAACATTTCCGAAATGAAGATTAACATAGTCAAGACACGCCAGACCCCGTTTGGACACGTATGCCAGGTATTTCCCGTCAGGCGAATATTCGCTAAATGTATTGTATCCTTCGTGACGTTCGATTGCTTTCTTCGCCGGCACAAGGATTTTGCCTGTCTGCGGATCGAGTTCAGTGGTAAAAATATCATAATGACCTTCCCTATAACCATAGTAGAAAGAACCTTTCCGGGTAAATCCCATTGGTACAACCGGTCCGATATTCGTTTTAACCAGCTCCGGGGCGCCCTGTGGTTTTCCGTCATCAGTGATCTTTATCAGGAAGGCATCCAGGGTTCCGCTCCGGTCGCTGGCAAATAGAACCCGCCTTCCATCCGGCGCCCAGCCGAGAACAAAGTCATGGGCCGGGTGCTCGACCAGCGGAATTTCACTCTTCCCGTCCACCGCCAGCAGGAAGATATCGTGATTGGATAAGGCTTCTGAAGAGGCTTCTTTGGGCGGCGAGTCGTAGACAATATAGCGCCCATCCGGTGATAAGCTAACGTGAGGATCTATTAGGGTCTTGAACAGTGTTTTGAGAACACCGATGGACCCATCGGCGCAGGAAACTGTCACAATCTGGCGCGTGCTATCTTTTCTGGTGAAGAGCGCCAGAATTTGCCTGCCGTCCGGGAACCAGGCAATAGGTTCGACATATTCTTCATCCTCTGAGCTATAGATAATGCGAGGCTTCGAGACATCCAGCGCGGTAACGCGCAAATCCCATGTACCCTGCTCTTTGTACCAGTTATAAACAACCTGCTTGCCGTCAGACGACCATCTGGAAAGCTGGGCAAACTCCGAGGACTTTTCCCAGGGGCCCTTGTCCGTAAGACGGCGCTTCTTCCCGGAGTCTTGATCATAAACCGCCAGATCACCGGTAACCCAGTCCGTGTAAACGAAATACCGGCCGTCGGATGAAACAGCACCATCCCCTTCATGATACACCGTAGTATCAATCTGTACCTTTCTGAGCAACATGCCTTTAGGTCTGGCGAGGCTTACAGCCTGCTCGAGTGCGTCAAGCCGGGTGCGGGCCTCGGCAGCCACATCCTGCTGGTCGGCATATTCCCGGAGGATACGTTGGTAAGCTTTCTGCGCCTCCTGTCTGCCCAGTTTTTCATAGCACAGCCCGCTGCGCAGGAGGGCCTTGGCCACCACTGAACGGCTTCCAGGATACTCGCTGGCAATCTTTTCAAATATTTTGATCGCCTGATCCAATTCCCCTTGAACTTCCTCTTTGTAAATGGCAGACTGGTAAAGCTGCTCGGCGCTTTGCTGGGCGCACGCAGAATAGATCCAAAAAAGCGAGAAAGCAAGGATAGCAACTATAAAATGTCGGGGCTTCATAATAATTCCTTTCTAAAAAAGTTCTGTTAGTTTGTTTCTCAGGGAGAAAATATGAGTTGTACCCCTTTTCCGAGAGAATATTAAGGCTTTCAGGGTGGAAAAGCCAACCTCAAAATAATATCTCCCATACAACAATGATGCCCAAATAGCAATTAATAATTCCATATTCCTCCTTTCTTCTTATTTATAACATCCCTGCCGGGAAAGTTTATTGAGGCCATCTCTATAAAAAACGATGTCCTGTTTTCAGGCGCCTTTTTAATGCGCAAAAATGAAACTTCGGCTGCCTGCTGTCTCTGCTGCTCTTGTTTGTTCAACTTTATATAACACAGTAAGATATGGACTTGTGCCTTTGATGCAATCCAGATGTCTAAAGGATACTCATTAACAATCTTCATATAAATATTGATCGCATAAAACAGGTCCCTTTCAACTTCCTCCTGGTATAAGCCGTGTTGGTAAAGTTCAACAGCCATTTGAGGATTGTAGCCCAATGAAATTTGCCGGTTGCATCCCGATAAAAACGGAATAAAAATGAAAGCGAAAACCACAACTATAAGAACAGGTGTTTTCATGCTCAATTCTTCCTCTATGGTTATCATGGTTTGTTTCTCCGGTAGAAAAAGTTGAGGTGCGCCCTGTATTCTTCAATGGCAGCGAAATCGACCGATCTCCTTCTCTGGATCGGTTTCTTTTCTCTTATCCGACTCAATCGAACATACTTCTTCCAGCTTAAATCTCTCTCCGGTTTTTGGGGTACACTAGAATATACAAAAATCATGCGGCGAATGGGTGAAGCTTCAGTGAATATTGTGTTAAGATTCGGTTAAGATTTGATTGGCTTCGAATAGTGTGGAAAGAGGAAGGTGGAGAACTTTTTTAAAATGGTGCTGATGAGCCGGGGGAAAAAGATTCCGGAAGTAGTGCTAAAGCTGTTTGTCAGGAGAGATTTATTAGCAGGGAATTTACGTGGGGAAAATATTGAAAATGGACACTACTCGCCTTTTAAAAGGCCTAAGTCCGGCAGCTCGCTGAGATTGCTTATCCCGTAAATTTATATCCGATACCTCGCACGCCGATTATGTACTTTGGATTGGCCGGATCGTCCTCGATTTTCTTTCTCAGATGAGCGATATGCGTGTCCACGGTACGGGGAAAGACACACACGTCATCGCCCCAAACTTCATCGAGAATTGAGTCACGGCTCACCACCAGGTTTTTATGCTGAACCAGGAAATGGAGCAGGGCGAACTCAAGGGCGGTCAGGAACATCGGCTGTCCGCTTTTTTGCGCTTCGTACTTTTTGAAATCGACCTCGATATCGCCGAATAGATACTTATCTATTCCCTGACGGGTTTGTTTCACCCTTCTAAGAAGAGCTTTCACCCGGGCAAGAAGTTCCCGTGGACTGAACGGCTTGGTGACATAATCATCTGCGCCCAGCTCGAGTCCGAGGACCTTATCGATCTCCTGGCTCTTGGCGGTCAATATCAGGATGGGAGTTGTAATCCCGGACTGACGTAGTTTTTTACAGACTTCAAAGCCATCCATTTTCGGCAGCATAATGTCAAGGATAATCAAGTCGAAGGCTTGCTCTTCAGCCATGGAACAACCTTGCAGCCCATCTTTTGCGCTTGAGACCTCATACCCTTCAAGCCTGAGGTCGTCCTCCAAAGCCATCAGGATTCTTTCCTCATCCTCGATGATAAGAATTTTTTCCATTTTAGATATCCTTTTCCTATTGAACGGGAAGCTTTATCGAAAATGTGCTGCCGCATCCCGGCTCGCTGACTACGCTAACGCTGCCGTGATGGGCTTCCACGATTTGTTTGACCAAAGTCAATCCAAGCCCACTGCCTTTAACTGTCCTGGTCAGCTCATCGCCTCCCCGGTAGAAACGTTCAAACACTTTATCGATTTCCTCTTTCTTGATCCCGATGCCGAAATCTTTTACAGCGATAATCAGATGTCGATCTTCAATAAATACCCGGATGTGCACCTCTTTGACTGCAGTGGAATATTTGATGGCATTGTCTATCAGATTGGTAATCGCCTGGGTTAAAGCTGATCTGTCTGCCTTAACTGGCGGCAGGGGCTTTTCAGTGTTTAACTGAATAATAAAACCTTCATGGCGTACCCGGTCCTGAATTGTCGAAACAATCTCCTCCAGAAACGTACTGATATCGGTCTTTTCAAACGTAAACTCTTTTTTACCTTCTTCTAATTTGGCAAAATCCAATATGTTGTCGATGAGTAAAGAAAGCCTTTCACTTTGTTCTACAAGAATATCGTAGTAGCGATGGCGGTGCTCTTCGGATGGCACCCTGCCCGCTTGAAGCATTTCTGCCAACTGCCGGATGGAAGTCAAAGGACTTTTGAATTCATGGGAGATAGTGGAAACAAAATCGGATTTCATTTTGGCCAGTTCAAGGTCATGGGCCACGGCGCGAAAGGTCAAGGCCAAACCAAAAATCAGAATGCCCGCAATGAGAAAAAACATGTAGAAATAAATGCCTCGTCGCGAAATAAAAAACGTCTCAAAAAGATGCGGGTTCTGTTGATAGAACTCGATAGACCAGGGCGGAAAGTCTCCTTCAAAATTTGCCCGGACAGTGATCGAACCCGAAGGCGGATTTTCTGACTTCATGATGGCTCTACCATCGGTTCCTTTTACGATCCAGCCGGTTTTTTCAGAATAAACATTACTCTCCAGCGCAGGCTTGAGCAGATTATCTTTGAGATAGTCGGCATTGAGCAAGATCCCCCAAGATCCATTAACCTGGTTTTCGTTTCTGGTCATTTGGCTCAATAATGAAACAAGATATGTGTACTCGCCACTCTCCAGCGTAAACCGCATAGCGGAACTTCGAGAATTTTCTGAATTTCGAGACAATCTTGTCTCGATGTCTGTTGCTGCATTCAGTTGGAATGTCAGTAATCTCTCCGTTATTTTCCTTTGTTTATTCTCCTCGATTTTCAACATTCTAAAAGTACTTTGGTATGGTTCGAGCTGTAAGGCTAAGGAAGGCTTTGACAAGATGTTATCAATCGATTCTTCAGTATGCTGCGAAAGGAATTCATATTGAGCTTTTTCCAGCGTCCATTTCCGGCGAATAAGATCTTTGTATAACTCGATGAATGTATTGATAGCGTTTAAAGTATCATTGGCTGCCAGATATATAGTGCCGAGTTCCAGGCGAGCCGGCAAGCCGAATGGTATTCCGCCTGTTTTTTGCACATCGCTGTAATCTTGGGCAATCGTCTCGTATGTTTTTATGGCGTCTTTGAAAAGGGTCGATTTTTTTTGAACCCTGGCCATTGCACTGAGCAATTCCCCTTTCATCTGACGGTCGGAAGTTTCTTTAAATGCCTGCTGATAGCTGGCCAGGGCTTTTAAATATCTATTATCTTGAAACTCATACTGTTCTCCTGTCCGTACTTTTTGTACCAGGGCAGGGTTTCCTGGCGGGCTAGTGAAGAGCTGTAAGCTGCCGTCAGGAAGAAATAAAAGCTTTGCCAGTGGGAATTGAATTTTCCCGAAGTTTTGGAAGAAAAAGACCTCTTCCATTAATTGCTTCTTGCGTTTTAAGCTGTCTACTGAATTGATTAGAGCGGGTTGAGATAATTTCTGGTTGTCAGCGATGATATGGAAAAAACTCAGCTCTATTTCAGAAATATTTTTTTCAACCGACCCGGCAACCAGTTCTGCAATTCTGCGGTGTTCATTCAGCCTTTCTTTTTCCAGCAGGGCTTGATCATTCTGTATGCCGCGGAAAGCCAGATAACCCAAGAGCAAGCTGGGGAATGCGATACCGATTAAGAAAAGCAGAGGTATCCTTTTACGTAGATGGATTGATATTTTCATTGTATGTCTTTAGAACATTCTGGGTGCTTTTAATTAATATTCAAGAGAAACTTCTCTTAGAGGAAAGTGGGGATTTATCTTAAATTCCCAGGCTTTGAAAACTCATCCATAGAAGCTTTTTCGGGATGAGGATAGAACTTCAGCCTTTGAATCCAGCGCCATTCACGATTCAATTAAACCATCTTTTCTTTTATAATAAATTAATTCTAAAAACTCAATTATTTACATAAAAAATCGGTCCAAGCGCGGAAAAAACCAGCCATTTGAATCCAGGGCTAATAGTAAAATGACTGCCAAGCTCTAGTTCCCGCTTTTTGGGGGAGAAAAAAACCGGCGCTCGACAATAAAAGCCGTTTTTGGCGATAGGGGAATGGGATTTGAATTTTTTACAGCCAGACCTTGTCCACTGGTGCCATCATCATTCGCAGGCAGGGATTACAGGGCAAGCTTGCTACTTTTTTACTTGATACGCCTGGCCAGTTCCGCCAATGTTTCCACTCGCTGGAAATGATCAGTAACAAGCCTCCCAGGGCAGATTTTCTCCGATTGCGCCCTCGCAGCTCTGGCTGATCCCGCAAGCTTCAGTGAGCTTTACATAACAGTCGGTATTCATGTCCAAGATTATGTGTTTTATAGTATCGTCCAGGTCGCGGCTGAATATAACAGTGAGCAGTTTTATTTTTATCTCCGGTCAAGAATGTCCGTCGAGCTCGCGCCGCAGGGAACTCGCTGAACTATCCCGCCTGCGGCGCGTCTCTTATAAAAATCAGGGCCTTGCTTGCGAAAAACGCTGTTTAGTTTAGTTTGTGCCTGCCAGAAGAGAGTCAAGCCTGCTGGTGAGTTCCTCTTTGCGAACCAGGCCGACCACCTGGTCGACAAGAATGCCGCCTTTAAAGAACAAGACTGTCGGAATGCCCCGGATACCAAAACGCATCGGCACAGACAGGCTTTGATCCACATCGAATTTAGCCACTTTAGCTTTTCCCTTGTACTCATTGGCTATTTCCTCGATTTTCGGGGCAAGGATCTGGCACGGGGCGCACCAATCGGCGGAAAAATCAACCATTACTGCGCCGCTGTTGCTCTCCACCTCATTAGTGAAATTTCCATCGTTAAGCAGCTTTACGGAGCTCATGATTGTCTCCTCTAAAGTAAATGTTAACATAAGAGAGAATTATAACTTGACAAATCTGTCTTTCTAGATAACAAAATGGATGCCAAAAAGTGGGGGATGAATCCAGGAATGAGATAAGTTTAGAAAATAAGTGGAGTTAAGTCGATCGCAGGCTTAAGCGGCTGCTTGTTTTAAGTGTTAAAAGAAGTGTAATAGCTTAACTATTTGTTAAAGCAAATAACACTAAAATTTTACAATTAAGCTGATTACGGGATTCCCGGTCTTTTCAGGCCCATTTTTTTCATCCAGCTCCAGACAGTGACCCGGCTCACCCCGAGAACTCTAGCCGCCTGTGTCTGGTTCCAGCCGGTCCGGTTCAGAACCTGAAGCAGCTCTTCGCGCCCCGGTCGAGCCCATCTGCCTCTGCCGGGAAGGATAGGGGCAACTGCCGGGGATAACCCAGGCTGGCCTGTCAACTGGTTGGGAGGGCAGAACTGTTTACGGTACTCGACACGCAGGATTTCCTGGGGCAGCTCAAATGGACCGATTTCCTCGCCCTGACAGAGTACGAAAGCGTACTCGATCGCATGTTCCAGCTCCCGGACATTGCCTGGATAACAGTACTCATAGAGCAGTTTCATAGCTTCCTGATGAACCCGGGATATTTTTTTACCGGTTTTCCGGTTGAAGATCCGGATAAAATGTTCGACCAGCCCTGGCACGTCCTCTTTGCGTTCTCTCAATGGGGGCAAGTGGATCGGGAAGACCTTGAGCCGGAAAAAGAGGTCCTCGCGAAAAGTGCCTTTACGCACCTCTTGGAACAGGTCTTTATTGGTGGCCGTGATGACCCTGACATCGGCCTTGCGGGTGATACTTTCACCGACCCGCTGGTACTCCTGATTCTGAAGAACCCGCAGGAGCTTGAGCTGGATCAGCGGACTGATATCGCCGATCTCATCCAGAAATATCGTGCCGCCCCGGGTAATCTCAAAACGGCCGACTTTGTTGGAAACAGCGCCGCTGAAAGCTCCTTTTACATGGCCGAAAAGCTCGCTTTCCAGCAGGGATTCAGGCAGGGCCGAGCAGTTTACGGCCACAAAAGGACCCTCTGACCGGCTGCTCAGAGTGTGGACAGCATGGGCCACCAGCTCCTTGCCTGTGCCACTTTCCCCTGTGATGAGCACTGTTGATTCAGACAAGCTGGCGAATCTGACGAGCCTGTAAACCTGGCGCATGGCCTGGCTTGAGCCGATCATGCCCGGGACCGGTAAAGTCTCGTCATCCCCAGCTTCAGAACCGATACCGACTGATAAATCGCTTTTCAGGGCGGCAATAGCGGAGAAAGATTCAACCCCTCCCAACAGCTTGCCCTCAGCGGAATAAATAAGACGGCCGCTTTTTAAGACGCGGACCGGCCTGCCGTCTGGCCGCTCGATCACGCACTCGACTTTTTTTATCTCCCCATCCCGGAAAAGACTGCAGCTATAATCCCCGCACTTGATACAGTTCAGGCACTTGATATCGGAACACTTGCGTCCAATCATCTCAGAAGACCGGAATCCAGTGATCTTTTCCGCAGCCCGGTTCCATGAAGTAATGCGCTGTTCGGTGTCAACTGTAAAGATTCCGCAGTCGAGACTATCGACAAGGAGTGCCAGCATTTGGCGGGAGAGTTCCATGGTGGCGCCGCATCTCCTTTACAGGACGGGTGGTCTCAAAGTTAGATCAAAAGATTATGCGAATAACCGAATTTTTCCTTGGAATTATTAATAACCTATAAATAGTTTTTTTTCAAGAAAGGCATCCCTGTGCTTTGTAAATGACCTCGGATACGTCCTCGTTTGTGTTGACCGATAATGATTCGAAGTTTAGAATGTTATTATACAATAATCGCTTTTTTAGGGAGAAAAACTATTTAGGAGGTATTGGAGGTATTTAATGGAGACAGTAAGCGATCTGCTCAGGATGAAAGGCTCGCAGGTACTGACTATTTACGGGAATAAAACTGTTGAGGATGCAATAGCCACCCTTGTGGAACACAATGTCGGTTCGCTGCTAGTGCTCGGCGAGCAACACGAGATCGTCGGTATAATCACCGAGAGGGATATTTTGCGCAAGTGCTACCATAAAGGACCGGACATAGCTAAAATGAAAGTCAATGAAGCCATGACCGGCAAAGACGAGCTAATTGTGAGCTTACCGGAAGACAGGCTCGACTATATCCTGCAGGTGATGACCCAGAACCGTATCCGTCACATACCTGTGGTGGATGGAGCAAACTTGCTGGGAATACTTTCGATAGGGGACGTGGTCAAAGCCCAGTTGGCCATGGTGCGTACCGAAAACCACTATCTGCGCGATTATCTCGGTGATAAATATCCTGGCTGAATTTCAAGATATACTGTATTTTCAGACCGGAAAATTGCAGATTTTTCGCACAAGCCGGTTTAAGCGCATGCTTTTATCAGGATTCATAAACAGGTCTCAAGAGTCTTAAATAATGAATAAATCAAGGAAAATACTTGCTGGTTTCGGATTGGTATTAGCTCTGCTTTTTATAATCCCGGTTACTGTTACAATTGTTTTCAAGCGCGGCGATACGTTTAATTCTGACAGCAGTATGCGCGCTGTGGTCCGGCTCTCCAAGAGAACGGTAGCCGAGCTTGCCGGGTACGCTGTTGCAGTCTGGGACCCATATAAAGACAGCCACGTTTACGCCCCTTTGGGTCCGCAAGAGGATGCTCGGGATGTCCTTTCCTCCCTTGTTTTCAGCACAGCCGAGGAGCTGCAAAACTTTTTTGACACTAGTGAAACCTTTCACGGTGCGGTCGTCAGATCTTTTAACAACAATAATTTAATCAAGAGCCGTCTCCCTTTTTATTACCAGCCTGCCGGTGAACCCATGCTTGATTCCCTGGCAGCCCTTTATCGTTTGCCAGAGCTTGTGCAATGGGAGATTACAGACTTTGACAAGTTCAGGGAACTGATCTATTGGCTCTATGACATTTTTCATACCGGCATGTCGATAAAAATTCCGATTCCCAAAGTTGATTACAACTTTAATGCCCTTGATATACTTTACCGGGCCAGGCAGGGTGAAGGTTTCTGGTGCAGCGAATACAGTACGACCCTCATTCAATGTCTGGCGGCTTTAGGCTATACTTCCCGTTATTTAATGCTCGATTCGGGGAAGGCGGGTCATGTGCTTTGCGAGGCCTGGTCCGAAACTTACGGCAAATGGGTTATGCTCGATCCCTTCTGGGGCCGGATAGTCACAGTGGACCGTATTCCCTTGAATGTGTATGAAATTCATGAGCTTTTCGCCCGGCCCGAACGATATTCCAGGGCTCTAGTCTGGCATCAAGGGGCTGTCCTGGACTCGGAAACAGAGCGGAATTTCTATTTCGACCTGTTCCGTAATTTTGCTGTCAGGATGCGTAACGACTGGTTCACCAATCAATATCCACACTGGTATCCTCTTTCCAATTCAGTAATGAACGCAGTGGAGTGGTCTGACAGCCTGACAATTGACAATATATATTACAAGAACAAAACAAACTGCGTGGAAGACCTTTACTGGCCCTTGAATCGGATGAAAATATTTATCCAACCCGCTGAAAACGCCGGGTTGAATCTAAGCTTTGCAACTGTAACACCCAATTTTTCCCATTTTTTGGTACGTCTCGATGATTTCGGGCCGGAAATGGTTAAAGAATCCAGGTTTTCGTGGAAGCTGAAATACGGTTCCAACCTGTTGAAAGTCTCAGCTGTAAACAGTTGGGGAATTGAAGGACGGCCTATAGTTGTAGAAATCCAGTGGAATAAAGCGGGATAGGCGAAAATTTTTTCCTCCAGGTGCGGCTGGAAAGGCTTAGGACAAATTATCTATCACGATCAAGGATTTTGTTATTTGTTGAATCATAGGGTCTTAAGATATCTTCCGGGCTTTTATGGCTTATGTTTTCGAGCGATCGGGCGGGCCGGCATCTTTTTTGCCACTATCAGGCGTAACTGTGATATCCGCCTTTTGTGGCTGCTGCAAAAAAGCTGCCGGCCCGCCCGGCTTTAAGCGACAAAAAAACCGATACCAAATATCAGAGCATTACAGAAGTGGTTCATCCATTCAGTTTTCATACCCAAACCGTGATCTGATCAATGCCCAAGCTGTGGAACTGGACAAAAACGCGCCCCTGGCTGCTCGTTTTTCTGCTGGCCCTGGGCTTTAGAGTTCTGGCCCTGGCTCTGAATACGTCTTTTTGGCAAATGCCCCTTAAAAAGGATGCAGTCGTTTACCATGAACTCGCTTCGGAATTGCTCTCTAAAGGATATCTGGGTTCTCAGGGCCAGCCAACAGCAACAGTGCCTCCGCTCTATCCGTTTTTTGTAGCCGGTATCTATAAAATATCCAATACCAGCAAGCTGGCGGTTTTATCTTTCCAGGCTTTTTTAGGCGCTTTGCTCACAGTTTACATCTTCCTTACCGGAGAGCTTTTGTTTTCGCGAAGAGCAGGGTGGATCTCCGCCCTGGCCGGAGTGTTATACTGGCCTTTTATCACAATGGGCATGCAGCTTTTAAGCGAAGCCCTTTTTGTCCCTCTAGTGGTTGCCGGAATTTATTACACGATCCTGGCTGTCAGTCGAAGGAGTCCGGGTCCGGCAGTTTTAGGCGGAGTGTTGTTCGGGTTGGCCGCCCTGACCAGGTCGGTTGTTTTTTATTTCCCGCTGCTTGTAACTGTTAAATTAGCCTGGGATTATTATTTTCAAAAGGACAAACGGCTCCTCAAGGTGGCTGGTTTGTTTCTGATCGCTTATCTTTTGACTTATACGCCGTGGATTGTACGGAATTATCTTGTCTTCAATCAACTTGTCACTACCACTACCAATTCAGGAATGGTGCTTTATACAGGCAACTTTCCATACCAGGGTAAAATTTTCGGCAGGAATATCAGAGATTATGAGTTGGAACCCGAGGAACGTTATATTATAAAATTACCCGAGCTTGAAATAAACAGGGCTTTAAAGGAGCTGGCCATAAAAAAGCTCAGAAGCCATCCGGAGCTGTTGGGAAAACTGCTTTTGCTGAAAACGGTTTATTTCTGGTCCCCGTTCGATTGGGAGGTCTTGGGTCATAACGAAGGAACTCTTAATCCCTGGTTTGTCTGGGTGTTCCTGTTTGCCATACTCGGGTTATCTCAATTCAAGTGGCGCTCTTCTTTTGCCATTCCGGCAGCTTTCATTGTCTATATCATGGCACTATGCTATGTTGCTTACGGCTCACCCCGTCTGCGCCTGCCGGTTGAGCCTTTTATAATAGTCCTGGCCTCGGCAGGGTGGTGGAAATTGGAAGGGGAGACCGGGATAAAGGCCAGATACATTGCCGGCCTGGTGATTATACTCACCGTGGGCCTGGGATATTTCTACGGGCCAGTGCTCAAAAATTGTTCCGCCGCATTGCTTTCCAGGCTCGGACTCTGGTAATGTTCCAGGCTCAGGGAGAGAAGCTCTAATTTTTACAGTCACAAAGGGAAGGTTAATATGGTAGTCGGTGGAGTTCTGAGTGATAGAGCTATTGAGAAGATTCGAGAGGCCACTCTTAGGATTTTGGAGCGGGTGGGGCTAAAGGTCGAGCATGAAAAGGTGCGTGAACTGCTGAAAAAAAACGGAGCCAGTCCCGGCAGGGATAATGAGACCGTGTGTTTTCCTAAAGAGATGGTTCAAGAATATCGCGTCCTGGCTCCTCAGAGGGTAAGGTTTTGCGGTACGGGAAAGAAGGAATGGACTGTGGGCCCGAAAGACGGACCGGTTTTCTGGACCGCCGCAGCAATGAACCTTGTAGGATCCCAGGGAAGAAATGAGTTTGACCGTCAGGAACTGGCCCGGTTGTCTCGCCTGGTGGATGGCCTGCAGCATTTGGATGGGGTGGTTGGAGTGAGTGTGAAAGATGTGCCGCCTGAGTTCAGGGATGTGGCTGGGTTTCGCACAATGATCACGAATACCGGGAAGCATGTGCGCATACTATCTTTTACGCCCAGAGGTTTTGAGGCTATTCTTGAGATGGCACGAGTCGTTATCGGTGGGGACAAGCTGGCCCAGCGGCCCATTTTCAGCATGGGATTCACCGCCCATGGCCCTTTGCGCTGGACAAACCTGGCTCTTGATATTTTTTACAAGAGTTCCGGACACGGAATACCGGTCATGGTAAACGGGGAACCCATGGCTGGCGGCACAGCTCCCGTAACCCTGGCCGGAGCAATCACTGTAGGTAATGCAGAGATTCTGGGGGGTATCGTGCTGAACCAGGTGCTTGAGCCCGGAAGGCCGTGTATCCACAATCTGGGTTTTTCCCACGTGCTGGATATGCGCACTGGGATTGCAGTGACCGGCGGCCCTGAAACCTGTCTGATAGCTGCTGCCGGCGCACAGCTGGCCCGTGCTTATAACCTGCCGTCAGCTTCCTGGATCAGCACTGACTCGATGCTGGCGGACTCCCAGAGCGCAGTGGAAAAAACCATGGCTGCAATCACTCATGCCTCCGCCGGTGTGGGAGTTATCTGGGGCGCCGGCACCCTGGAAAGCGAACTGAGTCTCAGTTTTGCCCAACTGGTTATCGATAATGAGATTATCGGCCAGGTCAAGCGCCTGCTCCGGGGCGTGGAAGTCAGCGAAGAATCCATAGCCGAGGCTCTGATCGAGGAAATAGGGCCAGCCGGGAATTTTCTGGCTACCGAGCATACCTTGCAGTATTTCAAGCAGGAAATTTACGAGCCTGAGATATTCTGCCGCATTACCCGTGAGAACTGGGAAAAACAGGGTGCGCTTTCACTGCAGGAACAAGCCGAGAGAAAGGCCGGGGAGATTATCAACAGTGCTTCTCCGCCTGTTCTGGACACCGGTCAGATACGGGAGCTGGAAAAAATTGAAAAAAAATTTATGAGCTAAAAATAGTTTTCTGGATCGATGGATAATTCTAAGGCACGGTTAATGGATTAATTTTTAAAAAGTTTTATATTTTATATGGCGGCAATCTTACTTCATTATTCGTTGTGGCCGCTTTCGGCCATGAATGTTTATAGAAAAAATAAAAGCGTTTAAGTTATATTCAGACCCGGTCGAACAAAAATAGTTATTAAGATCTGATTTTTTTATCATCAATTGTTATTCAACTGGATTCACCTGGTTTTTAAAGGTAAGCTTATGGAAAATAATCTCAGAAGTAAAATCCTGGCCATCATTCCAGCATATTGTGAGGCTCCATATATTTCAGATGTTGTCAAAGGGATAAGATCACAGAACATAGATGTCCTGGTAATAGATGATTGCTCAACGGACAATACGGGAGAGGTAGCTGAAAAAGCCGGAGCAACCGTAGTGCGACATCCATATAATTTAGGCTACGGTGTCGGGTTACAAACTGGATATATATATGCACTGGAAAATGGCTACCAATATATTTTACAACTGGATGCCGACAGCCAGCACGATCCATCCGATGCACAGAAAGTATTAGATCCTGTTCTCCAAGGTCAAGCTGACCTGGTTATTGGCAGCAGGTTTCTTGAAAAAAGTTACAAGGTTCCTTTTTCCCGCAGAATGGGCAATAAATATTTTGGATTTATCGCCTATCTGATTACCGGAAAAAAGTTTTCTGACTGCACCTCCGGCTACCAGGCGATGAACGCTGATGTAGCGCTTCTATATTCTACTAAAATACTTCCTGTTGATTATCCTGATTCAGATGTCCTGATCATGCTTCACCGGTCTGGATTTCGAATAACCGAAGTGCCAGTTTTGATGAAACCCAGTCCTTCAAACAAGTCAATGCATTCCGGGATATTTAAGCCGCTGTATTATATCATCAAGATGACTCTTTCCATATTGCTGGTAATTTTAAGAAAGAGGTATTCTCATGGAAATTAAACTGTTGTTTTTTACGCTCATTGGACTATTTGTTTTGGTGTTGGTCCTTTATCTCCTGCGCGAATACAAGATGGAGGAGAAGTACTCCTTTTTATGGCTCATTATGGGGATAATTGTTTTCCTGACTCCTCTTCTTTATCCGGTATGGAGCATTTGGGCCGGGAAACTGGGGTTGGCGGATCCCAACCTGTTAATTGTTGTCTTGGGAATGGTCGGGATACTTTTACTTTGCCTGCAATTCACCCTCGCGCTGAGTAAAGCATACAGAGATCGGAAAACCTTGGCCCAACATATTACATTTCTTTCGCTTCGTATTCAGTTGCTCGAGAAAAAGTTGTCTCAGAAACGGGAAGGGAAATTATCCACTCAGAGTGGGATCTCAAAAATTGGCGAATAATTTAGAAGAATCTCCAAGGAAATGGAAGACAGTATCAGGTTTGATAAAATATGAATATCCCTTTAAAAGCTAAATCCTCTAGAAAAATTCTTCTCCTTACTCCTCCCTATGATCTAAAGGAACGCGGTGGAATACTGGCCTCGGTTGCTGCGGATTTGCCATCTCTGGGGTTGCTCTATTTGGCAGGATTTCTCAGGGATAAGGGCTATGAAACAGCTATCTGTGATGCCAGTGCCGAAAAACTCTCTTTCGCTCAGTTATTGGGTATAATCAAAAAGAGTGATGCAAGTTTAATCGGGATATCCTCTACAACCCCTTCAATAATGCGGACCGGTCGTCTTGCGGAAGAAATTAAAAAGTTAAAACCAGATGTTGGAATTTTATTGGGCGGACCACATTCCACTTCAGTGCCAGAAGAAACTCTTGAAAAATTCTCCTCTTTTACGGCAATGGTGGTCGGTGAAGGAGAACAAACTTTGCTGGAGGTAGTGGAGCGGTGGCCGGATAAAAGCTGGCAGGAAGTACCTGGCCTGGTGATCAGGGATGAGAATGGCCGACCTGTTCGTAATCAGTGCCGGCGGCTGTTGCCCGATATCAACCTTTTGCCAGTGCCGGCCTGGGACCTGTTAAACGGTTTCCCTCGGGCCTTCAATCCAGCATCGTTTAAGTCTCGATCCTTCCCGGCCGCCCATTTTGTGACTTCAAGGGGATGCCCTTATGAATGTATTTTTTGTGATACATCAGTCTTTAGCCGTTCAGTCAGATATCACAGCGCGGAATATGTTCTTGACGCTTTATCCTTACTTTATCACCGCTATGGCGTTCGGGAAATCTCTTTTGAAGACGACATGTTCATGATGAATAAAAAAAGAATGTGGGCTATTTGCGAAGGTATGATGCAAAAGGGTTTACGCTTTACCTGGTCCTGCAATGCCCGAGTAAACGCTGTTACTCCAGAAATTTTAAGACTATTCAAGAAGTCAGGCTGCTGGCAGATCGCATATGGCATTGAAAGCGGCTCTCAGGAAATTCTCGATTTTGCCCGAAAAGGCATCAAACTTGAACAAATTTGTCAAGCCCTGAAACTAACAAAATCAACTGGAATCCGGACTCGCGGCTTTTTTATCTACGGGTTCCCAAAAGAGACCGAGATTACCATGCGCCGCACTTTGGACTTCGCTAAATCTCTTCCGCTGGATGATGTTAGTGTAACATTAATGACTCCTTTTCCCGGTTCGGAGATATACCGGATCGCGCCCCAATATGGAGAATTAGAAGATGACTGGGCAAAGATGACAATGCTGCAAACCGTTTTTGTCCCTCATGGTTTGACAAAGACAAAATTGGAGGAGTGGCATTTCCGCTTTATCAGGGAATTTTATTTCCGTCCCCGGACATTTTTCGATTATCTCCTGCAGGCCATTACTCACCCCAAAATGGGTTGGAAGTTAGCTATTTCGGCGTTTAGACCTGCTTTTAAGCTAATCAAAGGTATCATTAGATGAACACCCCTGCCCACTGGTATTTGTAGTTATTGTTACCTTGAACAATTATGGTTTGTTAAAAATTGCCTTAACAGTCTGGCTAAGTAAGATTATAAAAACATAGAAATAATTATTGCCGATAATATTTCTGATCAGGATATTGAGGGAATGCTGAAAGATCACTTCCCTGGGGTGTGTTTTATTTTAAATGTCTTAAACTATCAGCTAAGCTGCTAGTCCCAGCTTTGCAATGCAGGTAAGTGAGAGATTTACAAAATAGGAATACCTCCATAAGGTTCGGGTGGGCGACCCTAAAAATCAGAAGGAAGTATTCATTGAGTCGGTTTGAGAAGTCAGCACATGGAGTATGGGAATGCAAGTACCAAATGGTATGGTGTCCGAAATATCGATTTAGAGTAATGAGTGGAGAGATAGGCAGAGCGGTTCGAGAAATCATCAGGCAACTTTGCGAATGGAAGGATTTGGAGGTATTAGAAGGTAATGTGCGACCCGGCTATATCCGTTCAGTATTGTCAATATCCCTGAGATATTCGATATCTGAGGTAACAGGATTTTTAAATGGGAAGAGTGCCATAAAAATATTCGACTTACATTTGGAATTGAAGAAGCGGTACTGTGGTAGACATTTTTGGGCAAAGGGTTACTGTGTGAGCACAGCAGGTTTGAAAGAAGGCGTGATACGGAAGTATGTAAGCTGGCGATTAGAAAAAGATAGAGCCACGAATCAGCTCAAGTTATGGAAAAGGTAATTGACCCTTTTAAGGGTGGTTATTGACTCAGCTTTTATATTTTGCAGGATCAACCTTAAAAGAGCTGTTGAAATGTTTAAAAACAAGAATCTTCTGTTTTTGATTTCCGTGGCCATAATAATTCGCCTGCCCTTTTTTCTATTTCACGGTGAACCAGCCGGGGATGAGTTTGGTTACTTTGAAGAAGCCTTGGGATTTATCCGCTCCTGGCAGGATGGGTGGTCGATCAGTCCGGTCTATCAGTCGAAACTCTTTTTCATTATCTTACAGGCTCCTGTGGTTGGCTTGTTATACTCAATTACTGGAAACGTTCCGCTGAGTGTTTCAGTGTTCCCATTCTTGTGCAGTGTGCTTTTCGTGGCATTTTTCTATTATTTCGCTGAAAAATTATATGGTAAAGATACAGCCTTTTGGGCGGGGTTTATCTGTGCTTTAATGCCGTTCACGGTCTTTTATTCAAGCAGCATGTTAACACACCTGTTTTTTATCTACTTTTTTATTCTGGGTGGCTTTTTTTTGTACCGTTATTTAGAAACACGGCGAATGGTTTTCCTGCTTATTGGCTGTGTATTATTGGCATTACTCTTCAAAATCCGTGTCGAAGGGTACGGTGTCTATCTCATAGCGGCGTATATAATTATCGATCAATACCGCAAAAACAAGGAAGAGGTTGAAAAAAACAGACGGAATTTTGCAAAGGTAGTGGGTATTATTATTATTTGTCCTTTGACGGTTTATTTTGTATTCTGGGTGGTTGCTGCATCTTTTTTGGATTCCGCGGGCCAGGCTACATCGGTATCTAACGTACTCATAGGCAAGGCTTTAGGAAATCTCAGCAAAAAAATCTATGCCTTATATAATGTGGAGTTCCCGGGTGGCTTTCTGAAGTCCAATAAATTTGACTATTTGATACACAACTTTTACTTGGTACCCTATGTAGTGATTCATCTTGGTTATGAAGTATTGAAAACCGTGTTTATCCTGCCGTCCAGAGTAATACCCCCTCTGTTTTTTATTTTTTTAGGGCTTTCCTATTTGGGAGACTCGGAAGGACATCATTCCACCTGTCAGATAGAAAAATTTTTTCTGCTCTCTCTTTTGACGGTTCTCATTTACCCGCTCATTTATTTCCTTTCTCACTCAAGATACGTTTATCTTGTAGTCCCGGTCGCGATTCTTTTTATGTCTAAAGGAATCAATAAGTTAGAGATATTGCTAAACGAACGATCTTTATGGAAAAGGAAATTTATCACTCCAAGGTCTTTAATCGCCCTGCTAATTTTTTGTTATCTGTCTGCAGGGTATTATTACCTTGAGGTGGGATCTCTGTTAAAGGATAAGCCGCCGAGTATTCTGAGTGCCAGGCAAAAATCCGGAGATGTATCGATAGATAAACTGATCACTTGGGTTAATAAGGAGTTTGCCGGAAAGAATATACCGGTTATGGGTATGAGGGATTGGATGATCTATCTTGAGAATAAGGAGAATTTAGATTTTCCGCCCAAAGTAAAATATGTCGATGGGCAATGGAAAACCATGCCGATTTCTTTTAATGAAACCATGGATTTGTTAAAAGGGAGGCAAGAGGCTTTGCTGGTTATATTTAAAAGCAGTGTATTTGATGGTCAATCTCTTAGAGAAAGAAAACGTGATTATTTCAAAGAATCTCTGGAAAAAAATCTGGGATTTCACGATGAAGGTCTTGAATTGATGAGGGATCCGACAGAAAGTGAACCGACTCACTACTTTCAGGAATTCAAGGGATTAATGAACGGAACCACAGTAGTCCCGGGTTTGTCATTGATAAAAACATTTGAAGTTTCCGAGACAGAAGATACTATCAATGTTTTCCTGTATCAGAGATATTAACCTGGATACGCAGTCGGGAATTTCTATGGTTTTCTACACAGCGCTGCTTTGGCCGCGGATTGCCTTCGGATAATCGAGCAGTGCCAAATTCAACCTCGAGGGAAAGTGGCAAATGAAACGCTGGCTCTTTAATTTAGAGATCGTCGTTGTGATTCTCTGCCAACATGCGCTTATGGCGGCTACGAGCGATTTTTACGACCGCACTCACTTCAGCCGGACTTTCGGCGAGTGGCGCCATTACCGCATTCTTCTGCCCAGGGATTATGAAACGAGCGGCAAGCATTATCCGGTGATTTACTATTTTCACGGGCACAGCGGGCGTTTTATGGGCGAGCAGTACGGCAACGGCCAGGTTTTCCTGCCGGAGATGATCGACTATGTGCGGAAGCATGATGTGATTGTGGTTTGCTGGGATGGGTACGTGGAAGACAACTATTCAGGGCTTTACGGCGGCAGCCCTTACGATATCCAGGAGCCCGGCAAAATGGATTTCGGGCCTTATTTCGAGGAGCTCGTAGCCCATATAGACAGCACTTGCCGCACCCTTGCAGACAGGCAGCACCGGGCCACCTGCGGCTTGAGCATGGGCGGTTTCATGTCGCTCTATATCAGCGGAAGGTACCCGCACCTTGTGGGGAGCGCCTCGGCTTACAATCCAGGCCATGAGTTTTTTGTGGGACCCCCCGGGGCCAAGGTGCATTACATGCTGAAAAACCACGTTCTCAACCACTGCCATACCAAGGTCCGCCTGATCCGGGCCTCTGGGGATTATATCAGCCAGTACCACGAAGAGCTGCGGGATGTCTATTCCCGTACCCCGGAGGTCGAGTTCGTTTACCGCCGGGACGAAGTTAACCGTCACTGGGTCACAAGACTGGATGAGACATTCGACTTTCACATGAGCGCTTTCGAGGATGTGGGCCTGACCGCCTATCCTAAAAGCTTCGATTATGACAACGCTTTCGACCGTTTTTCGGTCTGGGGTTATGATGTGACAGTGGAAAACAAGAAAGCCGGGTTTGTCTGTATGCGCGGCGTAGAAAGAGGGTATTTCCGCATCTTCACGCGGGAGTACTATCCTGACGGGCCGTCGGTCGAGGGCCAGGTTATCCGGCTTACCACTCCGAACTGGTACGGCAGCCGCAGGACTTACCGGATCATGGACTACAGCCACCGCAAGGGTATGGTCAGCTACTACAATCTCACCTCTTCGCCTGACGGGAGGCTGAGTTTCGAGCTTGACGGGAGCGGGCACGACATTTCGATATTGAACGGTAAAGAGGCGCGAGCGCCGGTCCTCCTGCCGCTTGACCGGATGGATGCGCCAATCGTAAGACCGGATGACGAGGTCCATCTGCCAATCAAGCTGCTTAACACTTGCGATGTCATCGCGCGGAACGTAGAAGTTGCGCTGGGCAGCGATTACCGGTACGTGGAAATCGAGGGTTCACCGGTGGTTGTGGATTCGATCCTCCCAGGCGAGGTAGTGGACTTGAGTATGCATTTCAAAGAGAGTTTTGTCTCAAGCGAGGGTTACTTTCAGCACTGCAGGCTAATGCTCGATCTCGTTTACTCCGGATGGCACGGCCAGAGTAACCGGATCGATGTACAGATGCTGCCTACACCACTGGAGGAACCCGATTCGGTCGAGGTTCTCGACGGCCGCAGGCTCGATTTCCCGGTCTTCCACCAGGCCGGAAACTCGGGGGGAGGCTTTACACGCCCGCGCGCCATAGAGGAAGGCCTGGGCAACGGCGATGGGAAAGCAGACCCGGGCGAGGAAGTCACGATCTGGGTCTGTGTACCGCAGGGGATCGATCCTTTTGACAAGCACACCTGGCATCGCACGAAAGTTTACACTGATGACCCGTATGTCACAATAACCGAGGATATCGCACAGCCCAAAGAGCTGGAATGGACCAGCGTCAAGGACCATACCAGCCGGTTCAGGATTGCGCCTGATTGTCCCAAAGGGCATAAGATAGAGCTTATCCTGAAGAACGAGAGCTACAGCTTTTACTGGCAGCCGGACTATCAGTTCGGCGGGGAGTTCCACTATCAGGCGTTCCAGCTCCACCGCAATCACCTTCACCGCTGTACCCTGACTGTGGGTGAATAATTCGGTGGTATAATTATTTAATCGAAAAGAATTCCTCGATGCTCTGCTTTGAGTGGCCTGCTGCTGATGCCAGGCGTAGGGGCACGGCATTCCGTGCCCACTGCGGGTGGGGATAAGATAGATTATAATTAACCTTATGATATTTCGCCTCTTGCCGCCGGGCATTTCATTTCGAAAAAGGATTAAGCGGCGGGTACATAAGTAACAGGCGTTTGAAAGTCTCTTTTCGAGCAGGACTGGAGGAAAGTTTCAGGCTTTAAGTCAGACCTGAAGGTGGGTTTTAAGGTTTATAGAAAAAGTTTAATTCAGCGGGTTGTTCCTTTCGCCCAGTAGTGCAGCAGTGTCCAGAGGACCAGGCAGACCATACTCCAGAGCAGGCTGAAAAAAGCGGTTGTCCTGTCTCCCTGAAAGAGCTTCAGGATCATCCTGACCAGATAGAGCAGCACAAGGAACCACAAGCCTGCAGCCACCCCGGAGAGAAGCGGCCAGCGCCTGTAAGCTTCCGGAAGCAGGGATTCCCTTCTGGACCGTTTGTCTTGCCACTTCATCTGCTTCTTTGACTCCCCTTAAACTTTTCCTGAAAGGCAACAGATGATCAAGAGCGGCTGCTGGCTTTATGATCAGGCTGAAGTTTTGATTTGCACATTTAATTTATCCATAGAGGGAGATAAATACCAGTGAAAAATAATATTCAGCGAAGCCGGATCAATAGCCTGTGACCTGGGCAGTCTCTGCTTTTTGATTTTTTTCATAATTTGTCTTTATGTTTTATATTTATCTATTAAAGTATAACGGCTCCGTGTCTTTTAAAACCGTTGATTTGCTCCAGAGGGTGAGCTGGATTTTTGCAATGAAAGGTTCCCCATGTCAGAAAAACCTCGAGTCATGATAGGACGTCAGAGGATTCTAGCTGCTTTCGAACACCGCGCACCTGACCGCGTACCGCTTTTCGACCAGAGCATTTCCTCTGAGGTGGCTTCTGCTGTAATAGGGAAAGAGATGCTGGTAGGAGGCGGCTCGTTACGTTTCAGGGAAGTGGAAGCAAGGTACAAAAGTCCTGAAGCCGCGGCCGGGTTTGAAGCCCGGCTGCTCGAGGATGTGGCACTCTTTTACCGGACCATGGGATATGATATGGCCCGCCTGTCCTGGCGCGACACGCGGCTCGCTTCCCGCAAGATCGACCGGTACACCTATCTTTTCGGTGACCGGCGCGGCGAGGAGCCTTGGGAGATCTATCGTTACAGCCCGGAATCCGGCAACTGGCACGTGTTGGAAAGCTGGCTTGCCGGGGGCAATGTGGAAAAGCTGTGCGCGCACCTGGAAAGGGAAAATCGCCTCTGGCAGGGACCGGATACCGATCCGGCACGTCTGGTCGTGTTATGGAAGTTCAAGGCTCTTGTGGGTGATGATCTCGCCCTTGCCGCTACCGTGGCGTCACTGGGCATACCCATGTGGGAGCCAGCCTGGCTCATGGCGCTCGAGGTGGCCCCGGATCTTGTGGCTTCCGAGCTCGACCGCCAGACAGAACAGGGAATAGCAGACATTGCCCTGGCTGCTGAGCTCGGGGCGGATGTAATCCATGCCGGTATGGATTTCTGCCTGAACAGCGGGCCGGTTTTCAGCCCTGAAACTTTTGACCGCCTTTACCTGCCGAGACTGAAAAGGCTCACCCAGGCATGCGACAAACACGGCGTGCGCTATGTCTTTCGCACGGATGGAAACACCTGGCCTGTGGCAGACTCACTTTTCGGCAAGTCCGGGGCCCACGCTTACGGGGAAATAGACTACGGCGCAGGAATGCGGCTCAAGGAGCTCAGGGAGCGTTTCCCCAGGCTTACCCTGTTCGGCAACCTCGATTGCGGGGGAGCTCTGATTTTGGGCACTGCGCAGGAAGTAAGAGAAGTGACACGCAGGAACCTGGAGGAAACAGGCGGGATAGGGCATATTTTCGGGGCCTCGAACGCTATCATGTCCCAGACACCGGTCGAGAACTACCTGGCAATGCTGGATGAGGCCCAGCGATTCAGTATTTAATCCCTGCCTCCTGCAGAAAAAAATCATATCTATCCGGTTTTAGTCGAAAAAATTCCCAGAAGCTCTGCTTGGGGTGGCCTGCCGCTGACGCCAGGTGTAGAGGCACGGCATGCCGTGCCCGTTGCGGGTGGGGATGAAAATGTGGCGTTAAATTCATAAATCGAATTCCGGACAGAATACCTCGCAGCTTGCTGTGGGGTAGCTCATCTAGAAAAAAGGTGTTCCGGTAGCTATGGATATGCTTTCTTTCCAAAAGAAAGTCAATCAGACTGCAGAAAGCGGGGAGCTTCTTTTCCTGGGCCTCGGGAAAACAGGCCGGAGATGGATCGGCCCTCCTGAGAGGGGCAATGTCCTGGCCCTGGCTCCGCACCCGGATGATCCGGATGCTGTGGCTGTGGCTTTACGCTCTTTTGCTTCCGGCGGCTGCCGGGTGCGCTATGTCATAGTCTGCACCTCTCCCTCAGGCGTCACAGACAGTTTTGCGCTCAAGCACGCCAGAGAGCGCGGACGGCTCCCTGTGGAGGATTTGGAGAGGTACAAAAGGGAACTCAGGCAGGAGGAGCAAAGAGAGAGCGCGAGTCTTGCCGGCTTTGTAGAGAGCGTTCCCCGATTCCTTTCCCTGGAAGAGACCGAAAGAGGAAGCCTTATTGAATCTGAAACTAATGCGCAAGCTATCGAAGAGGTTTTAGCTGCAAACGACCCTGATATTGTGCTTTTACCTTATGGAGAGGATACGAACCTGGACCATGCGCTTACTTTCCGCTATTTCCGTAAGGGCGCCCTAAAGTTGGCCGGTAAAAGAGGAAGGCCGGTCCTGGGCCTTTACAACCGCGATCCAAAGACAGTCAGGATAACAGAGCGCCTGGCCGTGCCTTTCAATAACGAGATTGCGTGCTGGAAAGCCCGGCTGTTAGTGACTCACGGCTCACAGCACGAGCGGAACCTCGAGCAGCGGGGCTGCGGTTTTGACCAGAGGATCCTGGCCGTGAACCGTGAAAGCTGGAGAGAAGCCTGCCGGAGTCTGGAAAACGATTTAAAGAATGTCTGCCCCTCCGATGTAGCTTACGCTGAAACCTTTCAGGTGGAACTATTGAGCTGAGTCAAAAACAGCTCTACCCGAATGATTTTCAAGCCTTCCGTGTGGTTAAACTCTGCTTATTTAGCAGTTCTTCCCGGACTACTTTTAACGCTTCTATACTTCTCCGATGCCTAACAGGTGATATCGGGGTGAGCATTGTAAACGGTCCGATGTTGTTTGAAGAGCTTAAGGGTAAGTTGACAACCCATTCCGTTACCGGTGCGACACAGGTGCAGTTCGCCGGATTGGACTTCGCTGAATTGAATTCGGTAAGCGGTAAAATCACCGTGGGGCTGCCTTCCTATGCAGCCATGAACCTTGCGGTCTCGACAATTTCCGGAGAGTTGGAAATAGATCCGCGATTGAAGATCCAGGGCAGCAGAAACAGTCGGACTGTCGAGGGTAAACTGAACGGCGGAGGGCCGCTGGTAGCGGTGAGCAGTGTGATCGGAAAGATCTCGATAGAGGTATTGTAAATAAGGCTGGAATTAAAAGCTTGATAATAAAAAAGAGGCTGTGAGAGAAAGTGTTGTGATTTTTCAACATGAAAAAACAGGTACAATAGCGGCTGGCAAAATGTCAGCCGCTTTTTTTTACTTGAAAACTCCAGCCTTTTTACAGAATTTATAATTAGCTGTCTTTTCCAAAAATATTTTCTTCCAACAGCACTCGCTCCTTTAGAACCGAAGGTTAACTATGAACTCCAGGCAGCGGATTTTGACAGTCCTCGAAGGCGGTATACCTGACCGCGTCCCTTTCGCCCCCAATATCTGGCAGTGGTTCGAGTACCAGAAACTTCACGGGCTCTTGCCTCCCGAGCTGGCTGATTGCACTACCCAGCTCCAGGTAATGAAGATCCTGGGCGTGGACATTTTCTCCCGCAACCTGCTGACAGATAACCGCACACAATGGATCGGCGGGCATGCGACTACAGTTTACCGGGAAGTCGGGGTGGAAGAACAGATAGAGGGGAACCACAGAAAGGTTATCTACCACACCCCGCACGGAACTTTGAGCGAGGTGTTCTTTTATGATGAGCAAGGCAGTACGCTGGTTCAGGAGGAATATCTGTTTAAGGATTTCGACAAGGAGTACGCCGCCTGGAAATCCCTTTTCGAAGACCGGCAGATAGTGTTCGACTACGGGTCTTACCGCAAGCTCGACCGGGAAGTGGGCGAGGACGGTCTCGTAATGGTGGGGGAGGTGGCCTGCCCGCTGAAACAGCTTCATTTTTTCGCCCGCGCGGACAATACGGTCTATCTGCTCTACGACCACGAGAAAGAGATGATGGAGCTGATGGAGATCTACGCTGAGAAAGCCCTGGCCCTGATGCGGGAGCTGGTCTCCAAAGGGATCAAGGTCATTATGACAATGGACAACCTGGACAGCCTGTTCTACACCCCTGATTTTTTCGAGCGCTACTGCGCGGACTTTTACTCGAAAGCCGCCGGGATCTGCCATGCTGCCGGCGCCTGGTATTTCAGCCACGCCTGCGGCCGCCAGCGGGATATCCTCCCGCAGGTTGTAGCCTGCGGTATCGACGGGCTGGAGGGCATAGCTTTTCCGCCGCTGGGGGATACCGAGCTCTGGGAAGCCAGAGAGGCCGGCGATAAATTCATTGTCGAGGGCGGGCTCTCCGCTGTCGAGCTCGAGGGCGAGGTCACCCGGGCCGATGCCGAGCGCTATATCGAGCACCTGTTCGATAAAATGCGGCCCTTCGAGAGATTTATCCTCTCCATGAGCTGCAACACCTCGATCCTCACCAAATGGGACACCCTGCGCTATTACCGGGACGCCTGGCTGAAGTACGGACAACCCTGACTGGGGTCAAGCCTTGCGCAGGGAAGAGAAACATGGCATAATTTAGAATGGAAATCAGGGTGTTTGATTAAAACTCAGGGGAAGCGGAATGGAAACTCTGGTTAATATGGTCGTTCAAAAAATCGCCCAGAAGATAAAACCGGAAAAAATCATTTTGTTTGGTTCCCGGGCTAGAGGAGATTCGGAGCAGGAAAGCGATTTGGATTTGTTGATTATTTACAACGGTAATCTTTCCAAGCGCGAAGTTAAACTTCAGGTGCGCAACTTGTTCCCGCAGCCCGAGTTTTCAATGGACCTGTTTGTTTTGACCTCTGAGGAATACGAACGACAAAAGAAGATAGTCTCTACTGTGGGACGGGCTGCATTCCTGGAAGGGACGGTTTGTTATGGATGACAAACGAATGATTATCAAAAGATGGATGCTGAAAGCTTTCCGTGATCTCCAGACAGCCAGGACAATGATCCGAGCGGATGATCCGCCCACTGATATTGTCTGCTTTCATTCTCAGCAATGCGCGGAAAAATGTTTTAAAGCTTTTCTTGTTCTTATGGACCAAGATTTTCCCAAAGTTCACGATCTCACCAGAATTTTACAAATGTGCATTATCCATGATAAAGCATTCATAGACCTTGAAGATGAAGCCACGTTTCTCGCTGACTATGCTGTTGAAGTACGCTATGTAAGCGACTGGCGTGATATACCGTTTAATGAAGCTTCTGAAGCCCTAGAGAAAGCAAAAAATGTGATGGCTTTTGTCCGGGGAAAACTGGGGATAGAAAATAATATTGAATGAGGTTTTTAAAACATAATTAGAGCTTGATGTTTCTTTCCACTAAACATTATACACTATGAGTTGCAACACCTCGATTCTCACCAAGTGGGACACCCTCTGTATGAAATTTTCCCAGCCTACTTAACCAGCACCATCTTGCGCACCATGACAAAATTCCCGGCCCGCAGGCGATAAAAATACACTCCGCTTGGAAGCCGGGCCCCTTGCTCATCCGTGCCGTCCCACAGCACGCTGTACACTCCCGGGCCGCGCTCCGTATCCACGAGCATGCGCACTGTCATTCCCCGCATGTTGAAAATCTCCAGCCTTACCGGGACTCGCATTCCCTCCGGAACAGTGTAGGTGATTGAGGTTGCGGGGTTGAACGGATTGGGGAAATTCTGCTTCAGGGAGAATTTCTCAGGCAGGCTTGCAGTAGTGCCGCTTTCAGCATAAAGCGCAGCGAGCAGCAGCTCTAGCTGCTCAGCCGGCAGACTCATCTTTCCGAACTCCTCTTCGAGATATTTTATATCATTCCCCGAAAGCATAAATCTCTGCTGCGAGGTCAGCGTCCCCTGTGCTCCGGCAAGCAGGGTCTTTTCAAGGTCCGGGCAGGCGCCGCCTAAAATATCTAAGAGCAGGCTGACAGCATCCACAATGGAATAAGCCCCGTCACCGTTCCAGTCCAAGTCTGTCCTTCCCGGCTCATCCCTGGCCAGGAGCAGGAAGAAGATTACGTCACCCACCGAGATTGCCCCGTCACCCGAGAAATCGCATGTCTTCTCTCCGGCAGGCGGTTCCTCGGGCTTTATCGTCAGCCCGTCCAGCAGGCGCTTGAGATCGATCTCTGCCTGGGCGTAGGACTCGATCTGTCCTGAATTGTACTTTCCGGCGAAACTCTCTGACTCCTGAACCGAATAGCGGGCTGAATTGGCCATCAGATATAGCCCTTCCATCACCTCCATACAGTCGCGGATCGCTTTCATCCTCAGGCTCGGGCAGACCACATGGCCCGCCATGTTCGTGTAGCCCGCCCAGCCTGGGTAAAACAGGTTCGTGTCTCCCGGGTGGTTGTCGTTCCAGGCATCCCCATCCCAGGCCTGGAAAGTGTCCCAGTAGCAATATCCCCGTGCTCCTTTCTCCCAGTTCGAGAAATGGGTCAGGAAATTCTCAGCCATGTTCTGGTAGATCATGGGGGCCGCGCCGTAAGTCCAGGCGATATCGCCTTCGGCAATGCGCTCGCTCACCCGAGACTCCGGGTAATCGCCGCGGTTGATCACCCAGATATCGACTGCCTGGTCCAGCTCGCCGTTCATGTAGCTGAAATGGCCCATGTCGCAGCGGTAGAGCATTTTCGCAGCCCCGTCGCGCTTGAGCCCGGCATGGAACATCCCGGCAAAGAAGTTCAAGGCCTCGTAATCAGAGGGCCGCGTGGGTTCATCCAGGTCCCAGGGCTGGTAGCCAAAATGCTCCTTCTCGTTCTGGTAGCAGAAAAAAGCGGTGCGGCTCCAGCCCTTTTCATTGATATGTCTCTCGAACTCGGTGACTATCCCGGTCCAGCCGGCGATATAGTCCTGATTCGTGAACACGCTGGGGCCCTTAGGGATCGGCATGGGCACCGGCCATTCGGTATGAAATGGCAGGTAGTAGAAAGGGACCGGCACACCGGACCGTGGGCTGCCCTTGAATGCTGAGCCGTCGAAATAAGGGCTGAAACGCCTGTCGTACTCTGTCCAGTCAGTGATCGTAAGGTTTTGGCCCGTGCCTCCTGAAAGCTCCGGAGCGCAGCGGAAAGCGGCCTGGGAGGCCGGGTTGTGGTAGTAGGGCATCCGGTCCAGGTAGAGGCGGTGCTCATGGAGGCTGCGCTGGACCACCTTTTCGAGCGAGTCGTGCAGCGTAGCGGTTGACCAGTTATGATCGATCTTCCAGCCCTTGCCGATATCATTGTAACAGTTGAACTCAGTTCCGTAGTGGATTTCATCCGGAAGCACGAAATCGAGCACCTCGACTTCGAGCGAAAGCTCGCGGGCGCCTGTTTCCTGGCCGCTCACTGTTACTGTGGCGTTATAAACACCCGGTGGAGCGGTATGGGGGACATAGATTTCTAAAAAAACAGTCTGGTTGTTCTGTTCAATACCTCCGAAAGTAGTGATCTGCGGGTCCGGGATGTCGAAAGGATGAGTCTTGAACCGGCCTCCATCGGTCACAAAAGGTACGAGCAGGTCCGGGTACATTACGCCATCGAACCGGTGATACCACTCCCGGTAGAGCTTTATGTTCTCTGACTGAATGGCGACCGGCCCATTGAGCTCACCCGGCGAGATATCAATCCCTTTGAGCGTATCTCCGCCAGACCTTTCGATTACGAGCTGGCAGGCCACGAACTCGTTGCGGCCGGAGAGCAGTTTTATTTGGGATTTCGAGGCGTCCCAGACCCTGTTGAAAGACCGGTAAGGGGCTGATGCGCCTTGAGTGTCGTAGTTTTCTTCATCATACTCGAAAGCATTGCCGGTGCGGGGGTTGATCTTGTAATATGAAGGGGCGGCCCAGACATTGAAAATTCCGCCTGAGGCGGCTGCCGCAGGGCTGTTCGAGACCGGGCCGGCAAGCGGCACCTCGTCCAGGGCGCGCATTGCAAAGTAGTAGGTTTCTCCAGGCTTGAGGCCTGTTACAGTGTAGGACTGGGCGCTGCCCGCTGTGTCCGGCTTAAGGAACACAGGAAAAGAAGATGCCTGCTCCCAGTTGGAGCTCCCGACAGGCTGCCCGGCATAGCGCAGCTCGTAGCTTGCGGCCCTGCCAGAGAGATTATCATCTCCTGGCGCTGTCCAGGAAAGGAGCACTTCTCCGCTGCCCGGGCCGGTGACTGCCGAGAGGTCGACAATCGCCGCGGGCGCTGTCTCATCCAGCGGCACGCTGACTGTCACTCTGTTGGAGAGGCCAGACCAGTTCCAGGCCTTATCCCTGGCGCGCAGGGCCAGATAGTAAGTCTCTCCCGGGCTCAGGCTGGAGATTTCCCAGGACTGCACTGTTCCGGCCGTACCCGGCTTGGGCGCGCCAGTAAGGACAGCAGCCGATTCCCAGGCTTCGAGGTCTGCGATTTCCTGTTCGCTGCAGCGGAACTCGTAAACCGAACAAACACCCGAGGTGCTGTCATCCCCGGGAGCGGTCCAGCTAAGAGTAAATCTCCCGTGGTATGAGGCTTCTGTTACTGTGAGATCAATAACTGCGGAGGGCGGCACTTTCTCTCCCTCTTCGACAGTTACTTTCAGGTATGGCTCACTGCCTGAGACCTCCCGCGAGTAAATATCGCGGTTGTACTGGATGTCCTTGCCGAACAGGGCCAGCCCGTAAGCCTCGCCGTCAATAAGCTGCTGGGCGATTATGGTGTCTATTTCCACCCTGGCCCAGCCGCCGCCCCCAGGGAAACAGAGGTTGTCCGGGTTGACCAGGCTGCCGTTGTCCCCATTGATCACGCTGCGGGCATCGCTTCCCAGCCCGGCCCAGAGGCTGTCCGGCCACACGCGGCGGCTGAAACAGCTCGCCCCTGTTTCATATGATCCGCTGCGCGTGCCTTCATACCAGGGCACTGCGATAGTAGAGATTATATCCGTGCAGAAAGCGGACTGGCCGCTCACAGAACGCACGAAAAGCGTACAGCTTACAGCGCGCATGCCCCTGAGGGCGGAAAAGTCGAACTGGAGGAAAGGAATTCCCTGGTAATCCTTGATCCGCATTCTGGTGGAGGAGCCCCAGTTCAGGTCTTTTTCCTCAGGGTGGCCGTACATCGGCGCATCTGCCGTGCACTTCAAAGTGTATTCCTCTGCAGCGCGGGCTTTTATCGCCCAAAGCAGAGTGAAGCAGGCAAACAAAGACAGGCAAAAATTCTTGTTCACCCGAATTCCTCCTTGTGGGAAACAGAAATTTTTTACGGTGATATCAATAGAAATTTATTCAATCGGATATGATATTACAACAGCGCCGCAAAGTTGAAGATTTGTGAGTTGACACGAGTGTCGGAAAGAGAGTACTTTTCCTCACACGCTTTAATAAAAGACGGTATCTTAGAGAAATCATTTTCCTACAGGAGGGGGTGAATCATGTCCGATACAGAAGCCAATGTTCTGCAGGTTTCCTGCGCGCAGATGCACTGGGCCAGGCCCGTGGAACGCAATCTCGAGATGACCGGGAAATTTATCAAGGAAGCCGCCGCATTGGGCAGCCGGGTGGTCGTTTTCCCGGAGGCCAGTCTTACAGGCTATTATTTCCCCTATGTGATCAGGCTTCCCAGAAGCGAGGTTATAGCTGCGCTTGATGAGGCGGCGCGGGCTGTGGCTGAGGCAGGCATCTGGGCGATCGTGGGAAGTATCAGGGCCTGGAAGGACGGATTTCTCAACCTGGCCCACGTGATCGACCCCACTGGCAGTGTCGCCTATGAATACGCCAAGGTCCAGCTTGCCGGCAAGAACGAGCGTAAACACTGCCTGCCCGGCAACAAGGTGGCCTTTTTCCAGATCGACGGTATCGACTGCACCATGTCGATCTGCCGGGACGGCCGCCACCCCGAGCTTTTCCGCATCCCGGTCATGATGGGGGCCAGGATATTCTTTCAGCCTTCCTGCTCGAGCGAAAATATCGAGGCGGTTGTCTGGAAAAGAGTCTCAGGCCGCGCGCAGCAGGCCGCCGGGCCCAAAGCATTCATTCACCACGTAGTGGCCAACACAGTCGGACAGTCTCCGGACGGCAGGGAAAGCTCGAGCGGCCAGTCCTTTATCAGGGATTGCACCGGCCTGCCCCTGGCCGAGGCCGGATACTATGAGGAGACCCTGATTACCGCCGTGCTCGATCTGGACAAAGCCACTGGTTACTATGCCAAACAGTCTGCCCTGTATCCGGAGTTCCTGAGAGAGCACTGGCAGGCAATGATCGAGGCGGTGCGCGCCAGGGCTGGTCGCAATCCTGAAGAGGAGTAGTATCCGGCAGGGAAGAGTTTTAACCGGCAAAAATTCCTCGAAGCTATGTGTCGGGGTAGCCTGCTGCGAAGTAGGTCATTCGAGAAGAGTTCCCGGCTGCTTATTGGCGCTGTTTTTACCAGATCAATAAACTCGACCATGAGATAACGATAATCTTATTCCGAAAGCATTATCCCTTGACAGCTTTTTCAGCGGGATATAATTTTCATTTGATTCGAAACAAGAGGGTTCCGAGTCTTACAACTGTTTATCTTTTTTAAATTTAGAATTGATGCAGGAGAATATCTTGCAGCAAAATTCCAGTCTGTCACACTCCAGGTTTAACGGCCGGGACTGGCGCCGTTTTTTGAGAGTGACTGGCAGCTTATGCCGTGGGGTGGAAATTTGTCTGATTTTCGCTGTTTTGGCAGCAGCACCATCATGCAGCAGACAGAAAACGGTTTCCAAAATACCACGGATAAGCGATTACGAAAAGAACGAGCGCGTTTTCCAGACCAATCAGGAGGCAGTAAAAGCAGGAGTCTACGAGGAGTTTGTCGATTCCATGCTGCTCAAAGGGCAGACCGGGGCCACGGAGCGGAAGGCGCCCAAGGGACCCACGGCTCCTGCAGTCACTCCTGCGCCGGGGGAGCTTGCGCCTGATGTGATGATGGGATTTCGCGTGCAGCTCGGAGCTTTTTCCGACCAGGAGGGC